>JAFVXT010000001.1 GCA_017501005.1 Clostridia bacterium | reverse complement strand
TTGAGCCGATAAGATAGTGATTTATTGCTCGACCTTCGGTCTGCGCTTTTTTTATTAGGTATCGGCTCTACGGCTTCGCCGTTCGACATCGGCGGCGCCCGTCCAGGTAGCGGCACCGTAATCGTTGACCCATTCGCCCGTGCCGTTCATGTAGGCATGGGCCGCCGTGACCTCGTCCTTCGTATAGACCACCTTATAATTGAGAACACCGATATCGAAGCTGCTGCCTTGAGCCGAGCCTGCCGCCTCGGCCACCGTATCCTCATAGCCGAGGACGAAATCATAAGTATAGGACTTGCCGTTCAGCTTCGTGCCCTGCGCCTCGGTAAAGTTGAGGACAGCGCCGCGGTTCAAAAGCACACCGTTTTCAAAGATCGCGCCCGCGCCCACGGAAAAGCTGTTGCCAAGGCTGTCGGTGAGTGAGTTCGGGGCGTCGCCCGCCGTCTTGCCCGCCGCCGAAAAGGCGATGATCAAGGAGTCCTCCACGTAAAGCGATGTATAGTCAAAGGGGTCTGCCGTTTGCGCGCTCGGCGCGCTCGGCGCACTGCCCTCGACCTCAAGTGCCACCGAGGAAAGCGCGGTCGGCAAAAGAAGCGTGAGCACCAAAAGAAATGCAATGAGTTTCGTTTTCATGTC
This sequence comes from Clostridia bacterium, assembly GCA_017501005.1. Taxonomy (GTDB): domain Bacteria; phylum Bacillota; class Clostridia; order Oscillospirales; family CAG-272; genus UBA1740. The sequence continues at coordinate 4,223 of JAFVXT010000001.1, read as the reverse complement.
CATAAGCCTTTCGTTTGAATTTGCATGAAAAATGATCCGTGCGGTGTTTCTATCTATTATTATACATAAAAAACGGTGCTTTTTCAAGCTCTTTCGTATACCTTCAGGCTCAAATCATTGATCTTGAGTGTCATTGCGCCCCGCCGTCCTTTTGCATATCGCGGTAGCGAGAGGGGAGAACGCCGAAGGTGCGGCGGAAGGTGCGGGCGAAATAGGAGGGGGATTCGAAGCCGCATGCGGCGGCGATTTCGGCGATGGGGCGGTCACTTTCGGCGAGCATGGCGGAGGCGCGCTCCATGCGCAGGGTGTTCAGATAGACAAGCGGCGGAACGCCGAGCGACTTCTTGAAGCGGTGGGCGAAGTGGGTGCGCGAGAGGCCGCTCTCGGCGGCGAGGGCGGCGAGGGTGATGGGGTGGGAGAGGTTGGCCTTCATATAGGTGATGGCGAGCTGCACCGATTCGGGAGGCGGTGCGGCCGAAGCACCGACGGCGCGGTGGTTGGAGGCGAGGTGCGCAATGAAGGAGAGCAGCGCACCGCGCAGTGACACGGCGGCATACGGCTCCTCGGAGCAGTGTGCGCGGTTGATCTCCTCAAAAAGCGAGAAGAGCCTTTGGTCTCGAATCTTTTCCTTGAAGCGCATGGCGGTGGTGTCGATGCCGTTTGCGCGGCAGAAATGACTGTCCACGATCAGACATTGGTAAGAAAAATCGTGCACGGCACTGACAGCGTGCGCGACGTAGGCATTGAGGCAGACGATATCGCCTGTCGTCACGTCGACTTTGCGGCCGTCGCACGAAACGAACCCTTCGCCCGAACAACCCACGATAAATTCAATATTTTCGTGCAGACTGGCGCCGCCCTGCCAGCCGTCCCTTTCACATAGTCGCGGGTGAAGAATGACGGGCCTGTTCTTCATGTAGGAATCGTGCCATTCGTAAATTCTGTTTCGCATCTCTGTTTCCTCGAAAACGCAATATTGTCGCATTGAATCGCAAGATGTGTGCTTGACACCTCTGCAAGCCAATTATATAATAAAATTGTGGAAAATGCAATGGCGTATGAAAAAATATTGCCGTTTTTGTGCGAAAAGATGAAAAAAGACGGCGTAAAAAACTCAAAAAAAACAAAATTCCGAAAGGAGAACGACGCAATGAAATTCCCGATAGGCGCAATCCTTGAATCCTTCTGCATGCCGACAGACGATGCTGTCCGCCGCGCGGCCGAGCTTGGCGCACAGGGCATTCAGATGTACTGCACGGAGGGAGAGCACGCCCCCGAAAACTTCTCGAAGGAGGAAAGAAAGCGTCTTTTGAAGCTCGTGAAGAGCGAAGGTCTTGCTTTCTCGGCTCTTTGCGGTGACCTTGGCCGCGGCTTCGGCAACAAGGAGGAAAACCCCGAGCTGATCGCACGCTCGAAGAAGATCATGGAGCTCGCCGCCGATCTTGAGACCGAGATCGTCACCACGCACATTGGCGTTGTGCCCGCAGACCCGAGCCACGAGCGCTACGGCATCATGCAGGAGGCTTGCTTTGAGCTTGCCGAATACGCCGATTCGCTCGGCTTCCACTTTGCCGTGGAAACAGGCCCCGAGCCTGCCGCTACTCTGAAGGGCTTTCTTGATTCGCTCAATTCCCGCGGTGTTGCCGTCAACCTTGACCCTGCGAACCTCGTGATGGTGACCGAGGACGATCCCGTGCAGGCAGTCTACACCTTGAAGGATTACATCGTGCATACCCACGCAAAGGACGGCGTTTGTTTAAAACGCTCTTCGCCCGAAGAGATTTATAAGGCGATGCACCCCGTCATTCCCGACCCGAACGAAATGCCCGCCTACCTCGAGCTGCCGCTCGGACAGGGCAACGTGCCCTTTGACCGCTATCTGGCGGCGCTTTGGGATATCGGCTACCGCGGCTATCTCACCATTGAGCGTGAGTGCGGCGATAACCCCTCGGCCGACATTGCCATGGCCGTTGATTTTTTGAAGAGCAAAATGAACTGATTGCCCGAATGAACCATAAAAATTTAAAAAGTGAGGTAAAAAACAATGGCAGAACCTATTATGCAAACCTATGACGTCCAAAAGTCCTTTGAAGGCAAAAAGGCGAGAATCGCCATCATCGGCACAGGTAATATTGCGAATGAGCACATCCATTCCTATAAGAAGATTCCCGAGGTCGAGATCGTGGCCGCTTGCGATATCAACGAAAGCAAGCTGCATATGTACTGCGACCGCCACGATATTCCCGCAGAGAACAGATACACAAGCGTGGAGGCCTTGCTTGCAGACAAGGAGCGCCTTGCTCTTGATGCGGCTGACGTGTGCGTCTGGAACTGCAACCACGCCGCATGCTCGATTGCCGCTTTGAACGCAGGGCTGCACGTGTTTTGCGAAAAGCCGATGGCATACAATACCGAGCAGGCGCTGGCCATGAAGGAAGCGGCTGACCGTAACGGCAAGCTCCTGATGATCGGCTTCGTCATGAGATTCTCGAACGAAATGAACGCCGCCATGGACTTCATCCATGCAGGCACACTCGGCGATATTTACTATGCGAAGGCAACCTATCTGCGCCGTCACGGCAACCCCGGCGGCTGGTTTGCCGATAAGTCGCGCTCGGGCGGCGGCCCTGTCATCGACCTTGGCGTGCACGTCATCGATGCCAACCGCTACATGATGGGCCAGCCGAAGCCTGTCTCCGTCTATGCTGCCACCGCCGATAAGCTCGGCAACAGAAAGAACCTCAAAACCACGGTTAGCTGGAAGCCCTTGGACGCGAAGGAGGACGATATTTGCGACGTTGAGGACTTCGGTACGGCACTCATACGCTTCGATAACGGCGCGACCATGCTGCTTGAAACCTCCTATAGCCTGAACGGTGCGGGCGTGGTCAAGCGTGAGCTTTACGGCGATAAGGGCGGTATGGTATTTGCCGACATGCCCAAGATCTATACCGAAATGAACGGCTATATGGTGGACGTGACACCCGATCTTTCCTACCCGAAGGACGACGTTCCGCAGTTCCGACGCGAAATGCAGCACTTCGTTGATTGCGTGCGCACGGGCTGTGAGTGCCGTGCCAAGGCAGAGGACGGCATCTGGGTGATGAAGATTCTTGATGCGATCTACGAATCGGCAAGAACAGGTCACGAGGTCATCATCAAATAAAAAGGAGAAGAAAAGATGAAAATTTCAGTCAGCTCCTATTCCTTTTCGAAAGCTCTGCGGGCGGGCCAGCTCACCTGGGAGGAACTCCCTGAGGCCGCACACAAGATCGGCTTTGAAGCCATTGAATTTATTGATCTGCCCGGCGACACGCAAGAGGATCGGCTGGCACTCGCCGCACGCCTCAAAAAGGCGGCCGACGAGCGCGGCATGGTCATCAACGCCTATACCATCGGCGCCAATCTCTTCAAGGTCACAAAGGAAGAGGCAGATGCCGAGGTTCTGCGCCTCACGCGCCAGCTTGAGGTGGCCGAGGCACTCGGTGCATCGGTCATGCGCCACGACGTTGTCGCCGCACTCACGAAGGAGGGCCTTGGCCGTTCCTTCGATATGATGCTTCCCATTCTTGCCGAAAACGCGCGCCGTGTGGCAGACGAGGGGCAAAAGCGCGGCATCACGACCTGCTCCGAAAACCACGGCGTGATCGCGCAGGACAGCGACCGTGTGGAGCGCCTTTTCAATGCGGTGGCGCACCCGAACTACGGTCTGCTCGTGGATATCGGTAACTTTTCCTGTGTTGACGAGGACAATGCGTTGGCGGTTTCCCGCGTCGCACCCTATGCCGTGCACGTGCACGCCAAGGACTTCCATATCTACGATTACGAGCGCGGCCCGATCGCGGGCGCGTTCAAAACGCGCGGTGGGCGGTGGCTTGTCGGCTGTGCCATCGGTGACGGCGACGTGCCTGTGCGCCGTTGCATCGAAATTCTGCGTTTGGCAGGCTATCAGGGCTACTTCTCGGTCGAGTTCGAGGGTCGGGGCGATTGCATTGACGGCATCACCCGCGGCTACAATTTCCTCTCGTCGATCGGCTAAAGCTCGCGAGCATGCTCGCGAAACGATGATTTTGCGAGACAAAACCATCTCATCACGTTTTGCGTGAGCAAAACTCATCACGGCGAACGGCGACGCAATCAAAGATTGCTTTCGCATAAAGCTTTTGCCTATGGCAAAAGTTTTCCCCTTCGATTTCTTACGCCTAAAGCTTTTCGCCGTTGGC
>JAFVXT010000129.1 GCA_017501005.1 Clostridia bacterium | reverse complement strand
CCCCTTCGTTTTTTACGTGCAGTATAACACAAAGCTTTCCTTTTGTCAACAAAAAACGCGCCGATTTTGCTTTTTTGCAAAATCGGCGCTTCTAATTTTCTTTGGAATTATTTACAGGCCAGAGAGAGCGCGCGGTCAATATCCTGCCAGATATCCTCAACGTCCTCAATACCGACAGAGAAACGAACGAGGTCGGCGGGCACCTTGGCGGCCTCGAGCTGCTCATCGCTCATCTGACGGTGCGTGGTGGAGGCGGGATGCAACACGCAGGTGCGCGCATCGGCCACGTGCGTGACGATGGCGGCAAGCTGCAAGCTATCCATGAATGCCGTTGCGGCATTCCGTCCGCCCTTCACGCCGAAGGAGATAACGCCGCACGTACCGTTCGGCATGTATTTTTCAACGAGAGGCGCATACGGACTGTCTGCAAGGCCGGGATAATTCACCCATGCAATACGGGGATCCTTTTGCAACCGGGTGGCAATCTCCATGGCATTCTTGCAATGCTTTGCCATACGGAGATGGAGCGTTTCAAGGCCGAGATTCAAAAGGAAGGCATTTTGCGGTGCCTGGATTGAGCCGAGGTCGCGCATGAGCTGGACCGTTGCCTTGGTGATGAACGCGCCCTTGCCGAAGCGCTCGGTATAGACAACACCGTGATAAGACTCATCGGGCGTGCAAAGACCTGCATACTTTTCGGGATATTTGGTCCAATCAAAGTTACCGCTATCCACGATCGCACCGCCCACACCCGATGCGTGACCGTCCATATATTTGGTGGTCGAATGGGTGACGATATCCACGCCGAACTCGAAGGGACGGCAGTTGATAGGTGTCGGGAAGGTATTGTCCACGATCAGCGGTACGCCGTGCGAATGCGCCAAGCGTGCAAACTTTTCGAAATCAAGAACAGTCAAGGCAGGGTTGGCGATCGATTCGGCAAACAGAGCCTTGGTGTTCGGACGGAAGGTGGCGGCGATTTTGTCTTCATCATCGTCGGGATCGATGAAGGTCACGTCAATGCCCATGCGCTTCATGGTCACGCCGAGCAAATTAAAGGTTCCGCCGTAGATGGCGGCAGAGGCAACGATATGGTCGCCCGCACTGCAGATATTGAAGAGGGCGAAGAAGTTGGCGGCCTGTCCCGATGCCGTGAGCATGGCGGCCACACCGCCCTCAAGTGCGGCGATCTTGGCGGCAACGTTATCGTTCGTGGGGTTTTGCAATCTCGTATAGAAATAGCCGCTTGCTTCGAGGTCGAAAAGCTTGCCCATTTCCACACTGGAGTCGTATTTATAGGTCGTGCTCTGCACGATGGGCATCACGCGAGGCTCACCGTTTTTCGGCGTATAGCCTGCCTGGACGCAAAGTGTATCAATTGCCATAAGAATCTCCTCACTCTCTTTATGCTTTTTTGGGATAGCTGTCCTTCAGACCGACAATGCGGTTGAAGGTGTTTTCGTACTTACTGTCTTTAACGAAATAACCCGTGCGCACGAACTGGAAGCGTTCGCCGTCCTTGACGTCAGCCAAGGTCGGTTCGAGCTTGCAGCCCTTGAGTGCGACAACCGAATCGGTATTCAGATAATCGCCGTAGCCCTTGCCCTCGGGAATGTCGGCCACGTTTTCAATCGTGAACAGATGGTCGAAAAGACGCACGTCGGCATCGACTGCATAATCGGCAGACAGCCAGTGAATGGTGCCCTTGACCTTTCGTCCGTCAGTGGGCATACCGTTACCCGTTTCAAGATCGCAAGTGCAACGAATCTCCACGACGTTGCCCTCGTCATCGTGCACAACCTCTTCGCATTTGACGATATACGCGCCCATCAGACGAACCTCTCCGCCCGGCTTCAGGCGGAAGAACTTGGGAGGCGGATTCTCGCTGAAGTCATCGGCATCGATATAGACCTCACGCGTAAAGGGGATCTGACGGTAGGTGGTATCCTCCTTTTGCGGATAATCGGCAACCGAGAAATATTCGGTCTTGCCTTCGGGATAGTTTGTGATCACGAGCTTCAGGGGGCGCAAGACGGCAATGCGGCGGGCCGCACTGTCATTGAGCTCCTCACGAATGCAATGCTCAAGCAATTCATAATCGACCACGCTGTAAGCCTTGGCGACGCCTGCACGCGCCACGAAATCGAAGATGGCGGACGGCGTATAGCCGCGGCGGCGCAAGCCGCAAAGTGTGGGCATACGCGGATCGTCCCAGCCGTCAACCAAGCCGTTTTCCACAAGATAACGCAGATAGCGCTTGCTCATGACCGTGTGCGTGACGTTCAAGCGGGCAAATTCATACTGATGCGGTGCGCGCTCAAAGCCGACGTGCTCAACCACCCAGTCGTAAAGCGGACGGTGGTTTTCAAATTCGATCGAGCAAAGCGAATGGGTAATGCCCTCCAGCGCGTCCTGGATCGGATGCGCATAGTCGTAAAGCGGATAAATGCAATATTTATTGCCCTGACGGTGGTGGTCGGTATGCACGATACGGTAAATGGCAGGGTCACGCATGTTCATATTGGGCGAGGACATATCGATCTTGGCACGAAGCGTCTTGGCACCGTCGGGAAATTCGCCGTTCTTCATGCGTTCGAAGAGCTCGAGATTTTCTTCGACCGTACGGTTACGGTACGGGCTATCCTTACCAGGCTCGGTCAGCGTGCCGCGGTATTCGCGCATTTCATCAGCCGAAAGATCGCAAACGTAGGCGTCGCCCTGACGGATCAGCTTGAGTGCAAACTCATAGCAACGGTCGAAATAGTCAGAGCCGTAGAAGATACCGCCTGTCGGCTCGGCACCGAGCCAACGGAGATCCTCGTAGATCGAATCCACGTACTCGGTATCCTCCTTCGAGGGGTTAGTGTCATCATAGCGGAGATTGAAAAGACCGCCGTATTTTTTCGCTGTCTGGCAGTTGATCCAGATCGCCTTGGCACTGCCGATATGCAAATAGCCGTTCGGCTCGGGCGGAAAACGCGTGTGGATCTTGAGCTCGGGATTTGCCTCCAGATCGCGGTCAATGATCTCGTGAATAAAGTTGGTTTTGATTTCTTCCATTTTTTGATATCCTCCGTATCGTGAAAAGAAATAATTATCTCATAAAACAGCGCATTTCGGTTCTGAAATCACCGTCGGGGCCGTGTCCCGGGTACATTCTTCCCTCATGCTGACATGCAGTCAAAGCGCGGATTGATTCAAAAAGAGCGTGTGAATCGCCGCTCCAAAGGTCTGTTCTTCCGTAATCGCCGTCGGTAAAGACGGTATCTCCCGTGAAAACGCACCCTTCACCGAAAAGACAAATCGAGCCGACCGTGTGCCCGGGTGTTGCCATCACGCGCAAGACCTCTTTGCCAACCTTGACGGTACTGCCGTCACGCAAAAGCATTTCGGGCGGTGCGAATACGTCGTTTCTGCCAAGAAAAAGCGAAAACGCGTTTTTCATAGGATCGGAGAGTGCGTGCACCTCCATTTCGTGCATGGCAAGCGGTGCTCCCGTTTCCCTTCTCCATTCGGTCAAATAAAGCATGTGGTCAAAATGCGCGTGCGTCAGAATGATCAGATCAACCGTTGGCCATTCGCCGTCAATTGCTCTTTGCGCATCGGAAAGCGAAAGTGAGGGATCAATCACAATTGCATGTCCGTCCGACTCGACGAGATAGCAATTGGAGGCATAGCCCCTGCCCGCAAGTCTGTGAATTTTCATCATGCACCTTCTTTTTCCCTTTAATCCTTACTATTGTATCACATTTTTTTCTAAATGTCTATAGTCTGGCGGCTTTTTTTCGCACACATCCACACTTTTTTTGCATATTCTGTTAATGTATTGCCCGTGAAAGCAAGCGGGCGGTACACAAATCAAACGGAACGAGGGAAACGGTGCCGCAAATGCCTCTTCGGCACCCTGAATGACATGCAAGACTATCTTCTTCTGCTCGGCTCGGTCACAGAGGCAATGAAAGCCAAGCGCGCACTTGCAAGCCAAGGCATCAAGGCAAACATCTCAAAAAGATCCGACGTGCACGACGGCGGATGCCGCTACGGCTTGCTCGTCTCGGAGGGTGACCTTTTGCGCGTAACGCTGGTTTTGCGCGAAGAGAATATTCCCTACCGCATGGGCATTTAATCGCTCTTCGCCGTACCGAATGAGGGGGCAAGTGCCCCCTCGGCCGAAATCCCCCGTCAAAGAAGGCCACCATTTCTATGATCTACTTCGACCATGCGGCAACCTCCTATCCAAAGCCGCCCGCGGTTTTTAAAACCATTGAACAAACCTTACGCGAACGCGGCGGTAATCCGGGCAGAAGCGGTCACCGTCTTTCGCTTGCCGCCGCAGAAAAAATCTATGAAACGCGCGAAACGCTCGCCCGTTTTTTCGACAGCCCCACCCCCGAATCCTTTGTATTCACAAGTAACGCCACACACGCATTGAACCTCGCCTTAAAAAGTGCTGTTCTGCCGGGCGACCACGTGCTGATCAGCGACCTTGAGCACAACGCAGTCTTCCGCCCCGTCTACCGCCTTTTCCGCGACAAGGTCATCACCTTTTCGGTTTTCCGTACGTCAGGCGACGTTTTGGCCAATATTGAAGCGGCACGGCAGACAAACAGCCGCATTCTCGTCTGCACGCACGCTTCAAACGTCAACGGAAGGCATCTTCCTGTTGAAAAAATCGCAGCTTACTGCCGAAAAATGGGACTGTATTTTATTCTTGATGCTTCACAAAGCGCGGGGCATACGCCCATCTCCTTACGCGCACTTGACCCCGATGCCTTTTGCGCCCCCGCACACAAGGGCCTGCTTGGCATTCAGGGGGCGGGATTCGTGCATCTTCGGTCAAAGGAGGGCCTTTGCGAATATATGGAGGGCGGAAGCGGCTCGCACTCGTCAAGCCCCGAAATGCCCGACGCTTTACCCGAGCGTTATGAAGCCGGCACGCTCGCCACGCCAGCCATTGCCGCGCTCGGTGCGGGCATTGAAGCACTCGAAGCGCTCGGCGGCCCCAAAGAAGCCGAACGGCACGAGAAAGCACTTGCCGAGCGCGGGTGCGACATGGTCGCCTCGGTCAAAGGCACAGAGCTTTATGCCTCGGAGGAGGGCACTCTCTTCTCTTTCAATTTGAAGGGATATTCATCGGACGCCCTTTCCGAGCTTCTCAACGAAAAGAATATCGCCGTGCGCGGCGGCTTTCATTGCGCGCCGCTTGCCCACCGTGCTCTGCGCACGGGTGAACAGGGTGCTGTTCGTTTGAGCTTCGGGATCACCAACCGCGAAGAAGAGCTTGACGCCTTTTACCGCGCGCTTTGTGACCTTGCCTTTAACCGCCGCAAATAATCTCATAAACAAAAAAGCGTTGTCAGTTTTCAACCGACAACGCTTTTGATTATAAGACGAGGAAATTCTGCGGCAGATCCGCATAAAGGTAGAGCGAACCGCAAACCAAGGTGTTTTCGTGCTCACAAAGGCGGAGTGCCTCCTCAAGTGTGGAAACCGACGTGCCTTCTACCCCGAGCGTGGCGGCACGGGTTGCCAGCCCTTCGGGAGTTTCAGCACGGGGATTGCCCTGCACCGTTGTAAAAAGAAAACGCGAGGCATACCTTTTGAGAAGCGCAAGCGATTCCCCGATCTCTTTATCCTTCATGCAAGCAAAGACGATGCACAAGGAAGAGATTTTGGCGCGGTCAAGTGAAGCGCAAAGCGCACGAACACCGTTCGGATTGTGCGCGCCGTCATAAATGAGGATAGGGTCTTTTCTCAACAGCTCAAGCCGCGCGGGGTGGCGTGCGTGCGAAAGACCGTAGACAATACTTTCGTCCGAGATGCCCATATCCTCGGCCACGGCGGCCGCAAGTGCGGCATTTTCGCATTGATGAAGTCCGCCGAGTGAAAGAAGCAAGCGCGTGCCCTTCCATTCGACCTCTTCGAAAAGGCCTTGATTACCGCACGTCTGCAAGGGCACGACCTTTTCGAGTGCAAGGCCGAGCGCGGCGGCGCGTTCCTCGATGACTGTCATGGCATCTTGGCTCTGCTCCACGCTGAAAGCCTTCCTTCGCGTGCATTTTTCTTTTAAAATACCGCTTTTGGTCTTGGCAATTTCCGCTTCGGTTCTGCCAAGATATTCGGTATGGTCAAGATCAATGCGCGTCAGAACCGCACAAACGTTCTCCTCGATGACGTTTGTCGCGTCAAATTCACCGCCCATACCGGTTTCAAGCACGACGTAATCGCACTTCTTCTGTGCGAACCATAAAAACGCCGCTGCAGTCCATATCTCAAATTGGGTGGGACGGTCACCGCCAAGCGCGCGTTCTGTACGCTCTGCCGTTTCGGCAAGCGAGTCAAAAAGCGATTGCATTTCGATATCGTCAATATCTTCTCCTGCGACCTTCATGCGCTCATTGACACGCACAAGATTGGGCGATGTAAAGCGGCCGACGCGGTAACCTTCTTTTGAAAGAATCGTATCAAGAAAGGCAGCCACCGAGCCTTTGCCGTTCGTGCCCGCAATATGAATACAGCGGCACGCACGCTCGGGGTTGCCAAGCAAGGAAAGCATATGCGCGATCCGCGCGAGCCCCGGTCGCGTGACTGTCTGAAAGCTATGGGCATAACGGGCAAACGCGCTCTTTTTTTCGAGATCATTCATAAAAGATTTTCCCTCTTCTTTCATTCAAAAGATCGCCAAGAAGACAGGCAAACAGGACGCGCACGGGCAGCATAACGAACGCAGTCAGCGCGCGCTGATAAAAGGCGGTCAGCCACGGATGACCGAACGAATAGCGGAAAACAAGCACCATTGACAGGAATTCCACGAAAACGGCAATCACGGAAAAGGCAATGAGCGACCGCAAGAAGGTGAGCTTATGCCGATAGAAAAAGATCCCCATCAGCACGCCGACCGCCGTTTTGCAAAGCGTGATAAACGGATTGATGCCCGTAGTCACAACCGCACCGATCAGATCCGAAAGCATATAGGCCATACCGCCGTAAAGCGGGCCGTACAAATGCGCAACGATCAGGATCGGCAGAAAGCCGACCTCAAAGCGCAGCCCCGTGGTTGCGCTCGGCGAAATATACAAGCGGCAAAGCACAACGCTTGCCGCCACGCACATGGCGGAAAATGTGAGCCTCTTGACTTGCCGATGTCTTGACAAATGCATAGAAAAAACACCTCCCGACAACAGATTTTCTCACTGAAGCACGAGGTGTTTGCATGGCAAACGCCGAACGGCATACAGCGGGATGCGAAAGGTATACCGCGACCTTTTAGGTCTTCGTCCGACGGACAACTCCCCGTCCCGTCGGCACTTAGCCGCATTCTGCGGCACGCATACGATCCTACTCTGTACAATCTTTTCAATTTTTATGATACCCATTGCCCGCCCCTTGATGACGGAAAACGGATACCAATCTATTCCTATTATAGCGGATTTTACCCGATTTGTCAATATACGTACACACTTTTTATACGCAAACCGACTGAAAAGATTTTTTCAAGTTTTTTCTTGTAGATTTCTTTACAAAAAAGCTTTTTTATGATATACTGTATTATACTGTATAAAGGGAAAAGCGAACGGAGGTTTTCATGCGGATAGACAAGTTTTTAAGCGAATGTAGCGTCTGCTCGCGCAGTGAAGCCTCGCGTGCGGCCAAGCAGGGCAGGATCAGCGTGAACGGCACGGCCGTCAAGCGCGCCGATCTTCACATTGATGAAAGAAAGGACACGATCCTTTTCGACGGTGTGCGCGTGCTCTACGAGCCCTTTTTTTACGTATTTTTGAATAAGCCTGCGGGATATATCAGTGCAACAGAGGACACACGATTGCCTGTTGTCACCTCGCTCTTGCCCGAAAAGATGCAAAAAGCGGGTGTTTTTCCCTGCGGACGGCTGGACCGCGACACTGTCGGCTGGATGCTTCTGACAAACGACGGCGAGCTTTCCCACCGTTTGCTTTCTCCCCGTCACCACGTGGAAAAAATATACCGTTTTACCTGTGAAAAAAAGCTTTGTCCCGAGGCAGAGGAAAGAATCGCCGCGGGCATTGTGATCTCGGGCGGCGAGCAATGCAAAAGCGCAAGGCTGCAGCCCGATGCCGACCGTATGGGCGGTGAGATCACCTTAACCGAGGGCAAATACCACGAAATCAAGCGGATGCTCGAAGCACTTTCGAACAAAGTGACCTCGCTTGAGCGCATCTCTTTTGCGGGTATTCCCCTTGACCGCACGCTCGCGCGAGGCGAATGGCGGCGCGTCACCGAGGACGAGCTTGCGCGGCTTCGCCGTGCGGCTGCGCTCTCTTAACAAAACGAAAAATAATGAAGATAAAAAGAAAGGCACACTATGACCATCATTGAACTTCTTGCAAAGGAACTGAATCTCTCGCCCGAGCGCGTGGAAAAAACAGTCGAGCTGCTTGATGAGGGCAACACCATTCCCTTCATTGCCCGCTACCGTAAGGAGGTCACGGGCGGCATGGACGATATCACCATCCGCAACCTTGACGACAGACTGCACTATCTGCGCAAAATGGACGAGCGCCGCGCCGAGATCACCAAGCTGATCGACGAGCAAGGCAAGCTCACGGATGAGCTTGCGCATGCCATTTCGCTTGCCAAGACCTTGGTCGAGCTTGAAGACCTTTATCTGCCCTACCGTCCGAAGAGAAAAACGCGTGCTTCGGTGGCACGCGACCGCGGACTTGAGCCGCTTGCCGCACTCATCATGGAGCAGCGTGACAGCTACGATCCTGCTATCATGACCGTGGCCGCTGATTATATCAATGAAGAAAAGGGCGTTACCAATGCCGAAGGTGCTTTGGCGGGTGCGCTTGATATCATTGCCGAAGATATTTCAAACGATGCCGAGCTCCGCAAAAAGCTTCGTCTGCTTCTCAACCGCCGTGCTTCACTTCACACGGTGGGCGCAGAGGATATCGAAAATTCGGTTTATGCAGGCTATGCCGATTACCGTGAGCCCGTGCACCGTCTGCCAGGCCACCGCATTCTGGCCGTCAACCGCGGCGAGCGAGAGGGCTTTTTGAAGGTAACGATCGAGCTTGACGAAAACGAAGCGCTTGCTGAAATCTTTTCCTACATTATTAAGAATAAGAACACCCCCGCGCTTGAATACCTGAACCCCGCCATGGCGGATAGCTATGACAGACTCCTCTTCCCCTCACTTGAACGCGAGCTGCGCACCGCGCTTTTCAACAACGCGGGCGAGCAAGCCATTCACGTCTTTGCGGACAACCTGCGCAATTTGCTGATGGGCGCGCCCTTGAAGGGCAAAACCGTCATGGGCTATGACCCCGGCTTCCGTACGGGATGCAAATTGGCTGTCGTTGATAAAACGGGCAAGGTGCTTGAAACCGCCGTCATTTATCCAACCGAGCCGAGAAAGCAGATTGACGCATCCAAGAAGATCGTTTCGCGCTTGGTTGACAGGCACAAGGTTGACGTCATTGCCATCGGTAACGGTACGGCTTCGCGCGAGAGCGAGCAGTTCATTGCCGACCTGCTCCCCGAGCTTTCCCGTGAGGTCTCCTACACCATTGTCAGCGAATCGGGCGCGAGCGTTTATTCGGCCTCCAAGCTCGCGCAGGACGAATTTCCCGATTTCGACGTCACCGAGCGCAGTGCGGTATCCATCGCGCGCCGTCTGCAGGATCCCTTGGCAGAGCTTGTCAAGATCGATCCGAAGGCCATCGGTGTCGGTCAATATCAGCACGATATGAAGGAAGCGCGCCTGACCGAAGCGCTTGACGGCGTGGTAGAAGGATGCGTCAATGCCGTCGGTGTGGATATCAATACAGCCTCTCATTCGCTTCTCTCCCACATTGCGGGCATCAATGCGACCGCCGCCAAGAATATCGTTTCTTACCGTGAGGAAAACGGCGAGTTCACCTCACGCGCCCAGATCCTCAAGGTACCGAAGATCGGTGCGAAGGCTTATACGCAATGCGCAGGCTTCTTGCGCGTAAGCGGCTCCTCCGAGATTCTTGATGCCACGGGCGTTCACCCCGAGTCCTACGCCCTGACAAAGCAGCTGCTCTCAACCTTTGAATACACCGAAGATCACGTGCGTGAGGGTAAGATCGGCGAGCTTCGCCAGAAGTGCCAAAAATACGGTATGACCAAATTGGCAGCCGAGCTCGGCACAGGTGTTCCCACCCTTGAGGATATCCTCTCTGAGCTTGAAAAGCCCGGCCGTGATATCCGTGACAGTCTGCCGCCTCCGCAGCTGCGCCGCGACGTTCTTGACATAAAAGACCTCAAAGTGGATATGCTATTGACGGGAACCGTCCGCAACGTCGTCGATTTCGGCGTGTTCGTTGACATCGGCGTGCACCAGGACGGCTTGCTTCACATATCCGAAATGGCAGACCGCTTTGTGCGTCATCCGCGCGAGCTTCTCTCGGTCGGTGATATCATCGAGGTGCGTGTCAAGAGTGTCGATCCCATCAAAAAACGCATCGGTTTGACGCGCAAAAAGATCAACGCGCCTTCTTAATGTTCATATATGAACATAGAACGAGCGTGTGATTTTATAAAAAACACACTTTTCGTTTATTTTTGTAAATATTGCACAAAACAAAGCGTAAAACTTTGGTGTTTTGCCAATTTACAAAAGCAATTATTTTTGGTATAATAACATCGATAGAATTTTATAAAGTAGGAGGATTCCCCCCATGGCAGGTTTGTCCCTTAAACACATCTACAAGAAGTACCCCGGCGGCGTTACCGCCGTTTCGGACTTCAACCTGGAAATCAAAGATAAGGAATTTTTGATCCTTGTCGGTCCTTCCGGTTGCGGTAAGTCCACCACGCTCCGTATGATCGCAGGTCTTGAAGAGATCAGCGAAGGCGAAATGTTCATCGGCGATACTCTCGTTAACGATATCGCACCGAAGGACAGAGATATCGCGAT
>JAFVXT010000128.1 GCA_017501005.1 Clostridia bacterium | reverse complement strand
GGATCTGCCAAACCATGTAAACCGCACCGGAAATCGAAGGCGCGTAGAAAACCAAGGTAACGACTGCACGGATCTTCGGAGGCAATTCGTTGATAAACCATGCAACGAAAAGCGAAAGAAGGTAGGATGCGGGACCTGTGACCGCCGCAAAAATCAAAGTATTTTTGCAAGCGAGAATGAAGATATCGTCTTCAAGGAAAAGACGGATGTAGTTGGCTGCACCGAGCCATTTGGGAGCTTCCAACATGTTAAATTCGGTGCAACTCAAAAACATTGAGAAGAACACAGGGAAAACGGTAAAGACGATAAAGAGCAACATAAACGGCGCAATCATCAGATAGGCAACCTTATTACGCTTCATCTCTTTCCATGTCCACTGAGCGCGAGTCATATCCTTGCGTGAAACCGCGCGTTTAGCCGTTTGATTCTTTGACATGAATTCTTATCTCCTTAAAATGTTAGACTGCACCGATCATCATTTTGTCTTGGTCGGAGGTTCTTGACCAATCGGAACCTGCGGCAATTCCAGCTTTTCGGTTTCACCGGTCTGCGGATTCGTAAACGTCTTACCGTCAAATTCTTTACGCTTACGAATCAGTTCCTTATTGATGATGGTTACGTAACTTTGCAATGCTTCTGCGGGGTCAACGGCTTCATTGACCGCATCAAGATATGCGAAGTTGATATAACGCGCGATAATGTAAGAGCCGGGGTAGTTCGGCACTGCTGCCAGCTGCTCAAACTGCTCAACCAGAGCGTCCGATTCGGCAGTCGACCAGGAAAGCAGTCCGAGTGCCTGCATGTTGGCGGTTGCATACTTGGCCGCAGGACCGACCAACGCAACCATTTCGTTACCGTACTGTGCCTGGATATCCGCACCGCTCTGCCAACGCATAAAGGTCCATGCGGCATCCTTATCCTTCGTACCCTCAAGCATAACAACCGAAGTAACGGTTGCAACCGAACGGCGGTCAAGAATTTCCTCACCGTCCTCGTTCACGCGAAGCGTTCCGGGCAACGAGGTGAATTCCCAAAGACCGCTGATTTCCGATGCGAATACGATCAACTGGTTGTAAGTAGTGCAGTAATCGGCAATCATCAGCGGCATTTCACCGGTACGGAAACGGTTTGCTGCATCAAAGGATACGGGGAAGGAATAGTCGGTATAGAAACGAACGAGATTCTTGAATGCACCAAGTGCTTCGTCGGTATTCAGACCGATATGCGCACCCGCGTACTTTTCGTCATACTTTTCATCATCCTCATAGAGCCAGAGGCTACCGCCATTCTGATAAATGAAGATGTTGATCGCGCCGGCATAGCCGAGACCGATTTCCATGTTGTTGGCCTGGAAGGTCGGTGCGATTGAAAGAAGGTCATCCCAGGTCTTGGGAAGCTCGATGCCTTCCTTGGTCAGGATATCCTTACGGTAGAAGAGCATCGGGAAGTTGGTGGTTTCGGGCAAACCGTAAGACTTACCGTACAAGGTCAAGGGAACCATGTTCGCATAGTTGTATTGCACCTGCTCGGTCTTCAACGCCTTACCGTCTTCATCATAATAGGTGTTGGTCTTCGGATCGTATTTATCATAAACGTAGCCGAGCGTATCGTCAAAGGTATCAAAATACTGAATCGGAAGAACTGCGCTTCTGATTGCATAGTTGACGGCATCGCTACTGCCGAGTCCGAGATAAACGTCAGGGCCCTGTCCTGCCAAAACCGACGGCAGAATCGTACCGGCTGCAACCAGCTTCAAATTGACGGAAACGGATTTACCGATCTCCTTCTGTGCGTAATCGGAGAACTTGTTATCGATCATCGTACGCCAGATGAGAGACTGGTCACGACCGGTTGCCAGCCACACGTCGATGCCGACGTCACTCTTGGTACCTTCGGTCACACCCATCGAGTTGTAGTCAACAATAAAGCTGTATACGAAGGAAACAGTCTCAAATTTAACCGATTCCCAGAAATTCGAGGAGGAACGGGGGAGCTTGGCATTGACACCCTGGACCTGGATAAAGTCAAGAGGCAGGCCTTGTGCCTTCGAGGAGTTAATCCACGTACCGAGCGTACCGATGTACGACTTGAGCGAGGAAAGGTTGGCGGCGATTTCTTCTTCGTCACTACCCATGAGGTGCAAAAGACGTGCAACGTTGTCAAGCTGTGCAACGTGCGAGCCGCTCGAGCCGCAAAGCTCCTTCAGCTGCTTGGAAACCTTGGTCAAGTTGATCGATTCAACGAGAAGGTTTCTCACAGTACCGGGCATGATCTGATTGAAGTTATAGGAGCGGTATTCGTCAGGAGTCGCACCCGTCAGCTTCAAAATGTTCAGGTAGCACTCATTGATGACCTTCAGCGATTCCTGAACCGACTGAATGATCTCGGCAAGCTGGCCGAGCGACACTTCAAAATAGACTCTGTAAGTAACGCCTTTTTTGAAGTAGAATTCAAATTTTTGTTCACCGTCTCCAACAGCGGAGGTCTTCCAGTCCTTGCTGTAGTCGAAACGGGTTTCAACGGCCTCCTGGAAAGGAAGCGAAGGCGTACCGTCTTCATAACCGTACATGCCGTCGTCGCTCCAGAGCTTGATCGCACGGGAGACGAACATACCCTCAAGCGTGTTCTGGTGGTAACGCAGAGCAAAGGTATAGAAGCCGTCGCTATTCACTTCGAATTCGTAAGCCGCCCACTGCCCCATGGAGCTGTAGCCGTTCTTACCTAATACATTATAATACTGCGCAGCTGCGTTTGTCGGAGAGTTGATCGGCGAGGAACGGTCGTTCGCCATGTAAACCGACGTATCCGAAACGAAAGAAGGAGTTTCAGCCTCAAGACGGATCGAGTCGGTACCGTAGACGTGCGCACCGCCCAACTGCTGCTCGCAATTCTTGATGTATTCTTCGTATGTAATCGTTGTTTCGGGAGGAAGGAGAGTGATACCACCGATGATCAGCGGCTCGCGCACACCTGTCAAAGTAATGGTGCGTTCGCCTTTGGGCAGATAAATCTCAAAGTAGTCGGCATAATATCCTTCGGAGTCCGAGCAGTAATAAGTATTCCATTCCGGCACCTGTACGATATCGGGACGCAGGTCGTTTTGGTTTTTATCCTGCTTGAAGGCATGCTTGTTTTCAAGATAATCAAAAATGCCGTTTGCGTCACCGTCATGATACTTGTATTCCCAGTTCTTGGAGAAGGACAAGCTACGCGCTTCAGAGAAAAGGATCTGACCATCAATGTGCATCATGCGCTCGATGGTCGAAACCGAGCCCTTTTCGGAATTGGCTTTCTTCACCGAATAATATTCGAAGCGGATGTTATAAAAGCCGGATTCGGGAACGTCAAACGTCCATTTCACGCTACCGGTATCGGGCAGGTACACAGCTCCCTCACGGTACTCGTCAGGATCTGCAAAGTCGCCCTCCACAGCATCGCGGATCTTATTGTCGGCACTGTCACCGCTGGCCAGGTAATTTGTGACGTCAATGTCGAGAGTACTTTCCGCACGCATGTAAGTGACGATCTCCTCGTCCTTCAAACGCGAGATCAGCTTGGTTTTGGTCGCATCGTCAAGCATGAGAACCGCCACTTCACTGTCGACGTCGGTTTCTTCAACAACGCCTTCCTTGAGAAGCGTCTGCCAAACATCGTAAAGACGGCCGTATTTCTGATTTTCCAAATCTCGTCCGTCATTAAACATGGCACGCAGAATCTTCACGCGTGCTTCCGCGTCGTAACGCAATGTCGAAGCAGTCGTTGTAATATACGACTTGTAGTTCTCCGCATCCAGCCTGTCACTCACGACAAAATCAGAATCGGAGTCGGACGAGCCACTCGTTTCTTCGGTCTCTGCGGCAGCTGCAGGGAAAGCGCAAAGCATACCCGGCACAACCATCAGCAACACGAGAAGCAACGACACAATCCGCTTAAATCCGGTGTTCTTCATGAATTTTCCTCCTCATTCGAACGTAAATAGATCCGACTCGGAGCTGCGCAAAAACGGTTTTCGGGCGCAATATCCCCAAGTCATACTTTTAGCATACAAATATAATAGCACACTTCTTCAAAAAAGTCAAGTGCAAAAACACTGCGTTTTCTCGCTTTTTCTTCATTATTTCCCTTCTTTTAGCATTGCATTTTGTTCACATTTTCCTTGTTTTACCATTTTTGCTGCCGTCATACAAAAAAGCCGACTGCAAGCACTCGTTTTCTTTTTGCGCAATTTCAATTTATTGCAAACAAATAGGCCTTATTTTAAAGATATTTTTAAAATTACAAAATAACATGTTGAATATTTTTCAACACATTTAAAAAAGAAAAGAAAAACCGAAGCATGAGAAAGAGATAGAAAAAAATATAGCATTTTGCACAAAAAAAGGCTTGTTTTTTCTACACATAAAATTAAAAACAAGACTTGCTTTTTTTCGTAAAAAACAAGAAAAACCGCCCTTTAAATGCCTGCTTACACGCTCCTTTTTATGCAAATTTCACTCTTTGGGAAAGAAGTTGTCCACATACTCAATGTCTATTCACAAATGTTCATTCTTATGATTTTTTCATGCAAAAAGCGCGTGCAAAAAAAGAGCCGTCTTTGAAAGACAGCTCTTCGGGGGGGGGCAAAAATCAATCGTTACGACCACAGCTTGCGCAATGATCGCAGCTGACTTCGCAGTCAAAATCCACTTCTTTGCCGTTCTTACGGTAATAATCAGCGACCGCACTCTTGACAGCTTCCTCGGCCAATACGGAGCAATGCACCTTGACGGGCGGAAGTCCGTCCAACGCCTCCACAACCGCTTTGTTCGTTAAGGTAAGAGCTTCTTCAATACTCTTCCCTTTGATCAACTCAGTCGCCATCGAAGAGGTGGCGATGGCGGCACCGCATCCGAAGGTCTTGAATTTAACGTCGGTAATGATATCGTTTTCAATCTTTAAAAAGATCTGCATAATATCGCCGCACTTTGCATTGCCAACACAACCAACGCCGTCGGCATCGGCAATCTCGCCAACGTTGCGCGGGTTCATAAAATGATCCATCACTTTTTCACTGTATTGCATATTCACATAACTCCCTATTACATATTCGCGGAATCAACCGCACGGTTCTTTTGGCTATCCCAGATCGGACTCATGGCACGCAGACGCTCAACGATCGGAGAAATCGTTTGTAAAATATAGTTTACATCATCCTCAGTGTTGTCATGAGAAAGCGAAAAGCGTATCGAGCCGTGTGCTTTCTCATGAGGAACGCCGATCGAAAGAAGCACATGCGAGGGCTCGAGGGAATCCGAGGAGCAAGCCGAGCCTGTGGAGGCACAGATGCCTGCCATATCCAGAAGCATCAAGGTGCTTTCGCCTTCAATGCATTCAAAGCCGACGTTACAGTTGCCGGGCAAACGGTTCATTCGAGAACCGTTCAAGCGCGATGCGGGGATTTCCAGCAGACCGTCAATCAAGCGATCGCGCAACCTGGCAACGCGCTCCATATCGGGCAATCTTTCCACAGCAATTTCAAGCGCGCGTGCCAATCCAACTGCATAGGCAACGTTTTCGGTTCCGCCGCGACGGCGCCGTTCCTGCCCGCCGCCATCGATCAGATTGCCAATAGAGACACCGCGGCGGATATAAAGCGCACCAATACCCTTGGGCGCATGCAGCTTGTGGCCAGAAAGCGACAGAAGATCAACACCGAGCTCTTCGGGATACACAGGAATGCTTCCGACGGCCTGCACCGCATCTGTAAACATTAGTGCACCTTTTTCGTGCGCAATCTCGGCAAGCTCGCGAATGGGCTGAATCGTACCGATTTCGTTGTTGGCCATCATAACCGCAACAAGAGCCGTATCATCATCAATGGCGGCACGCAGCGTTTCGGGGTGCACAAAGCCTTCACCGTCCACGTCAAGATAGGTCACGCGATACCCTTCTCTCTCCAGCGAAGCGCAGGCATGAAGAACCGCATGATGCTCTATTTTCGTTGTAATGATATGTTTACGTCCGTTTGCTTTTTTCAGCGCACCGCGAATGGCCCAGTTATCCGATTCGCTACCGCACGAGGTAAAGAAAATTTCCTTTGGCGAGCAAGCGAGAGAACGGGCAACCGAAGCACGCGCTTTCTCAAGAAGATTCTTTGCCTCTGCACCCTTACTGTGCTGACTCGAGGGATTCCCCCATACCTCGGTAAAGCACGGCATCATCGCTTCCAGAACCTCTTGCGAAACAGGTGTGGTGGCTGCATGATCCGCATATACAAATCTTTTTTCAGACATGTTTTGTCGATTCCTTTGCATTCAAAAGTTTTTAAATTCATACTCATATATTTTATACCATTTTAGCGGTGAATGCAATGCTTTTTAAAAAATCCTTGTGTTAATTTTTTATGAACCGATTTTTTTGTCTATTTTTCTTGAATCTATTGACATACGTGTAAAAAAAAGCTATAATACTATCATGAGATTTTTCTCTAAAAAGAAAGAAAAAAAGGAGAATTGATTATGTATTATATCGGTGTAGATCTTGGCGGTACCAATATCGCCGTCGGCATTGTCAACAGCAAGCTGGAGATTGTTGACAAGGGCAGTGTTCCCACGAATGCAAACCGTGCAGGTGAGTTGATTGTGAAGGATATGGCCGCACTTTCCGAAAGCCTGCTCAAAAAGAACGGAATTGCGCTTTCTGACGTTGCTTACGTCGGCATTGCAGCCCCCGGCTCCATCAACAGCGAACAAGGCATTGTTGAACATTCAAACAACATTCCCTTCGAGGATTTCCATATTGCAGAGATCTTCAAAAAGTATCTTCCTGTCGAAAACGTTTACGTTGCAAACGACGCCAATGCAGCTGCTCTTGCAGAAGCCATGGCAGGCGTTGCCAAGGGAACTCGAGATTCCGTAATGATCACGCTCGGCACAGGCGTTGGCGGCGGCATCGTCATCGGCGGCAAGATCTATACGGGCTTCAACGGCGCAGCAGGCGAGCTCGGTCACGTTGTCATTGAGCACAACGGCCGTCAGTGCTCTTGCGGACGTCGCGGCTGCTGGGAGGCTTACAGCTCCGCAACGGGACTTTCCAACATGACCAAGGAAAAATTAACCGAGTGCAATCTCAAAGGCATTCCCACGCTCCTGAACGACGAAGTTGAGCAGAGCGGCGGTAAGATCTCCGCACGCACCGCATTCAATGCCATGAAGCGCGGCGATAAAGCGGCAGCCGCTGTGGTTGACGAATACATTTCCTACCTTGCAACCGGTATCGCCAACATGATCAACATCTTCGAGCCTGAGGTTCTTTCGATCGGCGGCGGTGTCTGCAACGAAGGCGACGCGCTTCTCAAGCCCTTGCTTGAAAAAGTGCACTACGAGTGCTATACGCATGCAGTCGAAGGCGGCCGTCAGACAGAAATCAAAATTGCAAAGCTCGGTAACGATGCAGGTATTCTCGGCGCTGCCGTTCTCGGTCTTTGATCCAATCCGATTATGAAAAGAATCCCGAAAAGCCATTGGCTTTTCGGGATTCTTTTTGTTCTTATTCTGAAACCGTCATTTCTTCGGTCGTCTTCGAGGCACAGAAAATCAAGCGATCGGTCACGCCGATCTTGGCAACACCGTCTTTGATCGTATAGTATATTGCCGTAAAAAATCAAAGGCTTGTCAGTTCTTTTGAGACTTAACCCTGTTTTTTTCGGCAATAAAACACGTACTTTCCGCAAGCAATGCCTCTCGCTCGTTCGGTAGCTTCTCTGCCATCACAAGATCAAGCAAATGGGCAAGCACCTCGCCAACCAAAGGCCCTTTGGGAATACCGAGTGCCATCACCTCTTGACCGTTCAGGGCAAGATCGCGCGCAGAAAAGCAAGGCGGTTCGTCCAAAAGCGCACGGAGCTTTTCTTCTATGCAATCAAATTCCGCCAAACGACCGTGACAGCTCGGCGCCTGCGAAAGAGTGTCGGCCCGCTTCAATGCCAGCATGCGCCAAACGTACTCTTCGCCTCTTTTGGAAACAAGCTTGCGTAAACCGTAGTTGTCGCGCGGAAGCGGATCATCATGGTGCTTGACAAGCTCCTTGACCGCACGAACGGTTTCCTTTTCCGCGTGCATGGACAAAAGAATTTCTTCTGCCATGGTGGCGCTCAAGGCGGCATGACCGTAAAAGTGAGAAATGCCGTTTTCATCCGTGCTTTGACAACGAGGCTTGCCGATATCGTGAAGAAATGCGGCGAGGCGCAAAATTTTATCGGGAGCAACAGATTCAACCGTATGCAAAATATGTGTGAAAACGTCGTACACGTGATGGGGATTCTTCTGATCGAAATCAAAGCAATCGGCCAATGCGGGAATCACCGCCGCAAGCACAGTGCGATTTTCGGTGCACACACGAAAGACACGTGCACCGCACAGCAATTTGCAAAGCTCTTCATAAATGCGCTCGACCGATACTGCTCGCAAATTCGGTGCAAGCAAAGCGGCCGCACGCGCGGTCTCCTCCTCGATCTCAAAATCAAGCACCGAAGAAAAGCGCAAGGCACGCAAAATCCGCAACGCATCTTCACGAAAACGCGCTTCGGCACGACCGACTGTACGAATGATACGATTTTCAAGATCACCACGTCCGCCGTAAAAATCAACGACTCCCTCATACGGCGAATACCCCATGGCATTGACTGTGAAATCCCGCCGTGCGGCATCTTCGCGAAAGCTGCGCGTGAAGGTCACGTTTTCGGGGTGTCTTGCATCAAGATAATCGCCGTCTACACGGAAAGTTGTAATTTCAAGAGGCGTGTCATCGACAAGCACGGTGACCGTGCCGTGTTGCAAGCCTGTCGGCACCGTTCGACAGTCCGAAAAAATCCGCAAGACTTCCTCGGGCAAAAAATCGGTAGCAATATCATAGTCGTGCGGCAAAATACCGCGCAAATGATCACGTACACAACCGCCGACCAAATATGCCGTCGCCCCTTCATTTTGCAGACGTTCAAGTGCAAAAGTCACACCTTGTGGCAAAATCAT
>JAFVXT010000012.1 GCA_017501005.1 Clostridia bacterium | reverse complement strand
TAGGCAAGCGTATTGGAAAGCTCCACCACCTCGCGGTAGCCGTCGGCTTGGAAATCGGCCTGATAGTTGCCGTTTGCCAGCTCCTTGGCGGCCTTCGTCAGCTTTTTCAGCGGCCGTGCGATCATGAAGGAGAGAAAGACGGCAAACGCGACCGAAAGCAGGAAAAGCATAATGGAGATCACGCCGAGCTGCAGCTTGAGGGTATTGACCGTCGGCTCAAGCGGTGCGAGCGGTGTATCGAGCAAAATATAAAGAAGATTGCCGTTTGTATCGGCTCTGACCGTGGCGCTAAGCAAATGCTGAGGCACTTCCTCCTGCGTGCCGTCTTCGAGGCTTCCGACGATCGCGGTCAGCTCGTCGGAATGGAAGACCACCGAGGAATCCTTATCCTCACGGACGCGGTCATAAATGGCGTTCATATCCTCTTCGTCCAAGCGGTCGATCAGCGAGCCGCTGTTGACCACGTGAGAGAGCGTATAGGCGCTCATTTTGCCGTCCTTCCGTTCAATGCGGAAGACCGCCACCGAAAGCTGACGGTTGACCGCGATCTTTTGGGAAAGCGAAGGAATGCGCTCGGTCGGGCAGGCGAGCAGCTGATTTGACGAGATCGAGAGGCGGGTTTTGGTCGTTTGAAAATAGAAGCGGTCAAGCAGCACGACCTGCATGATCCACAAAACGACGATGACGACAAGGCTGAAAAGGAGCAGACAGGAGAAGATGCGCCACTTGACCGTATCCGCGCGGGAGAGGCCGTCTTTATTTCTTCGGCTCATCGAATCTGTACCCCACGCCCCAAAGTGTCGTGATGAACTTGCTGTACGGGCCGAGGCTCTTGCGCAAAAGCTTAATATGGGTATCGAGCGTGCGGTCGCCGCCGTAGAAATCGTAGCCCCAGACGTCGCAGATCAGCTTTTCGCGCGAGAGGGCGATGTTTTTGTTGCGGATCATGTAGAAGAGAAGATCGTACTCCTTCGGGGAGAGCGAAACCGCCTCGCCGTCGATCTTCACGATGCGTGCCGTCACGTCGGCATCCAGCCCCTCGAAAACGTAACGCTCGGTATCGGGTGCGGCGGCCGCTGCTTTATCCTTCACGCGGCGCAATACCGCATTGACGCGCAGAAGAAGCTCGCGGGGGGAAAACGGCTTGACCACGTAATCGTCCGCACCAAATTCGAATCCGTTGATTTTGTCGTATTCTTCACCGCGCGCGGAAAGCATGATGATGGGAATATCCGATGTACGGCGGATCTCGCGGCAGGCAGAGAAGCCGTCAAGCTCGGGCATCATGATGTCCATAATGATGGCATCGTATTCGCCCTTGCGTACCATGGTGACTGCCTGCATACCGTTTTCCGCTTCAAAAACCTCGTGGCCGTCAAATTCCGCATATTTGCGGATCAGCTTGCGGATTTGCATTTCATCGTCAACGACAAGAATTTTACTCATGTTGTCTTTACCTTTCCTGTCTGCCGCTTGGGCAGACTGCGTGAAAAGCAGATTCAAGGCCGAGGCCCCGTCCTTTCACGCCCTTTCTTTTTTATGGTGTTTTTCGTGTTGTTTAATAAAAAATAATGCCCGAGGCGCTGACAAGAATCGCCTCGCCCTTGTATTCGGTGCAGGGAAGCGTGAAGTCAAGCGATCTTTCGGTCGGGATCACCCCTGCATAGAGGAAGGAGCGCATGACGGTGACCTTGACCGTCTCTGTGCCGTCCGTCTTTTTCGAGACCAGTGCCGAGCGGATATCCGCGATATCCGAGACGGCCTTGCCGTCAATATGCGTGATGCGGTCGCCCTTCAGAATCTGGTTCTCACCGAGCGCATCATCGTGGTGCGCGTTCGATTCAACGTAGAGATAGTAAGCGCTTTCGCCGTTCAGCTGCTTGTAAAGCGTGCGCGTGAAGGTCAGGCCAATGGTGGCGCGCCCCGAAACGTAGCCCTTTTCGATCAGCTGCTCGGAGGCTTCGACCGCACTCTTCATGGGAATCGAAAAGCTGATGCCCTCAACGTTTTCCGAAGCGTATTTGGCATTGACGATGCCGACAAGCTCGCCGTACATATTGAAAAGGCCGCCGCCCGAATTGCCGGGGGAAACAGGGGTGCTGCTCTGAATCAGATTCATCTGAATGCCGCCGATCTCCACCTTGCGCTCAAGCGGACTGCTGATGATGCCCGAGGTGATCGAGCCGCCCAGCGTGCCGAGCGGATTGCCGATGGCCACCACCGCCTGGCCGGGGATCAGGGTGGAGCTGTCGCCGAGCAGTGCGAGCGGCAGATCGGTTTCTTTCACCGAAAGCACGGCAATGTCGGTCATCCAGTCCGAGCCGACGAGCGTGGCGTCAAGCTCCCGCCCGTCCGCGAGACGCACGGAGATGGCGGAGAAGCCGTCAACGACGTGGTGATTGGTGAAAATATAGGAGCTTTCCTTGTCGTGCGAGAAGATCACGCCGCTGCCCGCGCCCGAAATGACGCTTTCGCCGCCGCCCAAGGCGGGAATGCTTGCCGAAACCCGCACCTCAACCACGGCATCGGCCACCGAAGCATAGACCTCGGCGGGTGTGCCCGCCTCAAGCGAGGGCTCTGTTACACGGTGATAGACAATCAGCGCGTCGTCTTCATTTTCTGCAAGCAGATAATCGGCAATCAGATAAGAGGAAAGCATGCAAAGCAAAACGGCACTCAAAAGAAAGCAGAAGGTGAGCGCAAACACGCGCTTTCGCCGTGAGCGCAGCCTCTTTTCGCGGTGCGGTGCATAATAAATGCTGGCACCGTGCGCCTTTTCGTCGCTTTTTACTGATTCTTTCGGCTTTTCCTCGCCGCTGAACGCAGTGCTTGCATGCTCTTCTTGCACTTCGGTGGGGGTTGGTTGATTTTCTTCCTCGTTTGAGTGACCCTGGCTGTCAGGGGTGTGCTTTTCGTCCATCAATGGCCTCTTTTCGGGAACTGTGTTCCAAAATTCTTTTTATACAATTATAAATATAACCTCAATTTGTGATGAATCAATGTTGAAAGTCAAGTATTCCCGCAAACGTCTTTTGAAATTTTGATTCATCTTTTTTGTCTGTCCAGAAAATCCTGCAAAATGATCTGCGCCGAGAGGGTGTCCACCACTTGCTTTCTTTTTTTGCCGCGCGTGTCGGTCATGGAAAGAAAACGGTGCGCTTCCATGGTGGAGAGGCGCTCGTCAAACAGCGTGATCGGCAGATCGGTCTCTTCCTTTAAAAGCGCAACGAACGCGCGCACCACCTCGGTGCGCGGGCCTTCGCTGCCGTCCATATTCTTGGGATAGCCAACGACGATTCCCTCCGCGCCCCGCGCACGCGCTTCCTCGGCCACCTTGACGGCCGTATGCCGCATACCGCTTTCCTTGACGTAGCCGATGCCCGAGGCAAGAAGACCGCTCGGATCGGAAAGCGCCAGGCCCGTGCGCACGTCGCCGTAATCAACGCCTAAATATCTCATCTTTTATATGTCCTTTCACATGGGAAAATATACGCTTTTTTGCGTAAGCAAATTTGTCGTCTCATCTTTTGTTTCATCTTTATTCTATTTTATTGTATCATAAAAAAAGAAAAAGTACAAGAGTGCGGAAGAAAAAAGCAAGGTAATTGACAAAAAGAGAAAAATTTGGTATACTGAAAGGCAAAGAGATAACCTCGGAGGAATGATGGAAACCGATCTCATTTGTCCCAAATGCCGTGCGCCGCTCTCGGCCTCGGCGCACGTTTATACTTGCCCTGCAGGGCATAGCTACGACCGCTCAAAGGAGGGTTACGTCAATCTTCTTCTGAACGCAAAGCGCGGTACGCACGGCGATAACCGCGAAATGATCCTTGCCCGCCGCGATTTTCTTGATAGCGGCTATTACGGCGCGCTCGCCGAAGCCTTGGCAGAAGCCGTATCCTGCCGCCTCGGTGCCCATGCGCATCTTCTGGATGCGGGGTGCGGGGAAGGGTATTATACAGCCGCGTGTGACAGCCGTCTTGCCAATGCACAGATCCTCGGCATCGACCTTTCAAAGGAGGCGCTCAAGCTCGCCTGCAAGCGCTTGCCAAATGCCGCATTTGCCGTGGGAAGTCTTTATGATCTGCCTGTGGCAGACGAGTCGCAGGATGCGCTCGTTTGCCTTTTTGCGCCGCTTGCCTCCGAGGAATTTCACCGCGTTTTGAAGCCGAACGGTCTCTTTGTGATGGCCGTGCCGGGTGTGCGCCACCTCTTCGGACTCAAGCAGGTCCTATACGATTCGCCCTACGAGAATCCGCAAAAGGATTCCGCGCTTGAGGGCTTTGCCCTCGAAGAGGAACGTGCGGTCGATACGCGCGCGACGCTCACCTCGCCAAGAGATATCGCCGCACTTTTTGCCATGACGCCATATTATTACCGTACTCCCGCCGAAGGGCGCGCGCGCCTGGCCGCCCTTGACACACTGCAAACAGAGATATCCTTCCGTTTGCTAATCTATCGGCGCGTGTGAAAGAAAAAATTTCCGCCGCTTTCGGCGCGAAGGGAAGACGTGAACCATAGAAAAGAATGACGTCATCGGTCTTGATTTCGGTACGCTCTCCATTCACGCCTTGCTTGAAAGCACGGCATTCGCCACATCATCACGACAAAAGGAACACCCCCGCAAAAGCGGAGGTGTTCCTTTTTGGTACGAGTGTTCATAACAGACCTAATATTACGGCATAGTGCCGAGGCGGTCGAAACATATTCCCAAGGTACCGAAAATGC
Source organism: Clostridia bacterium (assembly GCA_017501005.1). GTDB lineage: Bacteria > Bacillota > Clostridia > Oscillospirales > CAG-272 > UBA1740. Next base: position 231 of record JAFVXT010000012.1, on the reverse strand, counting down.
TTGTGTTTACAAGGAATTTTGTAACACGAAAGGAATATGATTATGGAAAAGTATATCACTCAAAACGGCATCAAATACGAGCTTCGCGGGGAGCAATACTACCCGATGCTCGAAATCTCAGAGCAAAAGGAATACAAAATCGGCAAATACGGACTCCTTCACCGCGACTATATCAAGCAGCACAAGAGAGGTACAACACCACGCTTCTCACGGAAGGTAAGCTCAATGCAT
>JAFVXT010000127.1 GCA_017501005.1 Clostridia bacterium | reverse complement strand
GCTTCTCGCACCCGACACCACGGCAGGCCAGGCCATTGGCTATAAGGAGCTTTACGCGTACGCCGTTTTGGGAACGGTTGGGCGCGAGACGGCAACGGCCGATCTGAAAACCGCCACGCGCCGCTATGCCAAGCGGCAATTGACGTGGTTTCGCGCAATGGAAGGGATTCTCACCGTCTGCCCCGACCGTGAGGACGGCACCCTGAAAAGCGCCGACGAGCTCGCAGACGAGCTTGACGCGCCCATTCGCGCATTTTTAGAAAGCTAACCGCAAGAAACGAAAGAAAGGAGACGTGCTATGCTTGGCCTGCGCGACTATCGCAATTTTCCCCCCGACCGTCAATATCTTCTGTCGCACCTTGTCCGCACGCTCTCGCTTCTTTTGGCACTCTTTCTTGTTTTTTATCTTTTTTATCACATCGGGGACGGCTTCCAGACAAAGCTGGAGACCAGCTTTGCACGCACGGCCGAGGCCGCCAAAACGCTCCACGCGCAGGCCTGGGTCTTCCGTGACGAGGAGCTTGTCTCCTATACGGGCGGCACGGTGCGCTATCACTACGACGACTATGAAAAGGTGGAAGCGAACGGCCGTCTTGCCACCGTCTATGCCTCAAGCTCGCTCGACACCCGTCTGAACGTATCAATCCTTGAGTCTCTTGACCGTCAGATCGCGCTTCTGACCGAAGCCTCGGCACGCGCCCAGCTTCTGGCAAACGCCGAAGCCACCGACCGCGAGATCACAAACGCCCTGCTCTCGATCAAGGCGGAGGGCGAGGGCGGCCGCTACGGCAATGCGGCAGATGCCTCCGACAAGCTGCTTTTGCAGCTGGCCCGCAAGGAATTACAGCAAAGCAAAAAGCTCAACTACAACGCAGAGATCAAGGCCTTGACAGAGATCAGCGACGCGCTCAAGCAGAAGCTTGAGGCCTCCGGCATGAAGAGCTACGTATCGGCAGGCGAGAACGGCGGCTATTTCACGCGTAGCTACGACGGCTATGAATCGGTCTTTGACTATGACAGCGTGATGACGATGACCTATGACGGCTTTGCCGAAATGCTGACAAAGGAGCCCGTGCAAACCCGTGCGATCGGCAAGATCATCACGAGCTATCAATGGTATCTCGTCGCGCGTGTCACGGCCTCGGAATCCGACAATTTTCGCATAGGCAGCAGCTACAACGTTGACTTTCCCGATAATGACAACGCGACCATGTCGATGAAGCTCGAAAAGAAGCTCTTGCAGGAGCTTCCCGAGGGTGAGGGCATGGGCGAAGCACTGCTCATCTTCTCCTGCAAGAATCTGCCCGCCAACTTTTCCTATACCCGCCACCAGAACGTCAAGCTCTCTTACGGCACGGTCGAGGGCTTGCAGGTCAGCCGCTCGGCGTTGCACGTCATTGACGGCCAGCCCTTCGTCTATACCCTTTACGGCGCCGCCGTGCACATGAAGGCGGTGGACGTGCTTGACCGTGTGGGCGGTTATTACTACGTCTCCCCCACCTCCGAAAGCCGCGAGATCACCTCGGGCAAGCACAAGGGCACGTATGCGGGCCTGCGCGAAAACGACTGCGTGATCGTTTACGGCGTTGACCTGGCGCACGGACGCATCTTCAAATAGTCAAAGCTGCGGTACTGACCGCTCAAAAATATAAAAGTATACCGAACATAAAGAAAGGAACCCACATGAACGCAACCCAACTGAAAGAAAAGCTGGCTGCGGGCGCGCTCGGCCACTATGCGCATCTCTATGCCGACCTTGATGCACAGAGTCGCCGCTATGCCGATGCCATTGACGCTTTCACCGCCCTTTACGGTGATGACCGCGAGCTTTATCTCTTCTCCGTTCCCGGCAGAAGCGAGCTTTCGGGCAACCACACCGACCATCAGCACGGTCGCGTGCTGGCAGGTGCGATCGACCGCGATATCATCGCCGTCGTATCCCCCTCGAAAGAGCCCGTCATCCACCTCAAGAGCGAGGGCTATGACGAGGATCTCATCAAGCTTGCCGACTGCGCCGACAAGAGCAATTTCAAGCAGTATTCCTCCTCTGCGCTGATCGCGGGCACCTGCGCCGCCTTTACCGAGCGCGGTGTGAAGATTGGCGGCTTTGACGCCTATACGACCACGGAGGTTCTGAAGGGATCGGGCATTTCCTCGTCGGCCGCCTTCGAGGTCATGATCGGCAATATTCTCAACCACCTTGCAAACGGCGGCCGCTTTGCAAACGAGGAGCTTGCCAAGATCGCGCAGTATGCCGAAAACGAATATTTCGGCAAGCCCTGCGGCCTGATGGACCAGATGGCATGCGCCGTCGGCGGCTTCGTCTACATTGATTTTGAGGACCCCAAAAACCCCTTGATTGAGCCGATTGATTTCTCATTGACAAACGCGGGCTATGCCCTTTGCATCGTCAATACGGGCGGCAACCATGCCGATCTCAATGCCGACTATGCCTCGGTGCCTGCCGAAATGAAATCGGTGGCCGCTTACTTCGGGCGCGACGTGCTCCGCCCCATCACCGAGGAGCAGATCATTGCAAACGCGCCGATTCTGCGCCGTGTGACAAGCGACCGCGCCCTTTTGCGCGCCTTGCACTTCGTTCGTGAAAACGCACGCGTTGCAAAGCAGGCAGAGGCCTTGCGCACACACGACGTAGACACCTTCCTTTCGCACGTGCTTGCCTCGGGCAACTCCAGCTTCCGCTTCCTGCAAAACGTCTATACCACGGTCAACCCCGCCGAGCAGGGACTTTCGCTTGCGCTTGCCGTGACCGAGGGCGCACTTGACGGTAAGGGCTGCGCTTGGCGTGTGCACGGCGGCGGCTTTGCGGGCACGATCCAGGCCTTTGTGCGCCGCGAATACGTTGACGAATACTGCGCGCTCATGGATTCGGTCTTCGGAGAAGGTGCGACCATGACCTTGCAGATTCGCCCCGAAGGCGCAGTCAAAATTGAGATTTAAGCCCCAAACAATATAAAGGAGATAAAAGAATATGGCAACCAAAAAAACAGCAGCCGCACGCGAAGAAGGTGCGGTAAACGATAAAAAGGCGGCACTTGCCGCCGCCATTGCCCGCATTGAAAAGGATTGCGGCAAGGGCTCGATCATGCGCATGGGCGATACCGAAAAAATGAACGTCAGCGCGGTCTCCACAGGCTCTCTCACGCTTGACGCCGCGCTCGGTGTCGGCGGTGTGCCGAAGGGACGTATCACCGAAATTTACGGGCCCGAATCCTCGGGTAAAACCACGGTGGCCTTGCACATCATTGCCGAGGTGCAGAAGGCAGGCGGCGAAGCCGCATTCATTGATGCCGAGCACGCCCTTGACCCCGCCTATGCAAAGAAGCTCGGCGTCAACGTCAACGACTTGCTCATTTCCCAGCCCGACGACGGCGAGCAGGCACTTGAAATTGCCGAGCGTCTGGTCAACTCGGGTGCGATCGATATCATCGTCATCGACTCGGTGGCCGCACTTGTACCGCGCCAGGAGATCGACGGCGACATGGGCTCCTCCCACGTCGGCTTGCAGGCAAGACTGATGTCGCAGGCCATGCGTAAGCTCTCGGGCTCGATTGCCAAAACGCAGTGCGTGGTGGTCTTTATCAACCAGCTCCGCGAAAAGGTCGGCATCGCTTACGGCAACCCCGAGGTCACCACGGGCGGCCGTGCGCTGAAATTCTACGCATCGGTGCGCATTGACGTGCGCAAGGGCGAAAGCCTTAAAAACGGCAGTGATATCTACGGCAACCGCGTGCGCTGCAAGGTGGTCAAGAACAAGGTTGCACCGCCCTTCAAAACCGCGGAATTTGACCTCCTCTACGGCAAGGGCATCTGCAAGACGAACGAAATCATTGACCTTGGCGTCACGCTCGGCGTGATCGAAAAGAGCGGTGCTTGGTTTGCCTATGACGGCCAGAGACTCGGCCAGGGCAAGGACAAGGCACGCATTGCCATCGAAAGCGATCCTTCCCTGCTTGCCGAGCTTGAGGAAAAGATCCGCGCGCTCCTTGACAGGCTTGATCTTGAAGAAGAGATGGAGCTTGAAGAGGATTTTGACCTGCGCGAATTTGAAGAAGACACGCTTTGATGACCTGCTATCTTCTGACACGCGTCACGCACGGACAGGGCACGGTCACCCTCACTCTTCAAAAAGCGGAGGGCGGTGCTGAAAACGCACAAAGCGAACGGCTTTTTCTGACCGAGCGAAGCTATGATAAGCTGGGTGCGCCCAAAAAAGGCACGATTCTTTCGGAAGAGAGTGCCGAGGCTCTTCGCACGGCACACCGCCGCTATGAGGCCGTGCGCCGCGCCACCTCGATTCTCGCCTATGCCGACAATAGCGAGGCCATGCTTTTGCATAAGCTCCGCGCACGCAAGATCAGAGGTGAGGACGCCGCCTTTGCGCTTGCCTACGTGAAGGCCAAGGGACTGATCCGCGAGCGCGATCAGCTTGATCGTCTTGTCACGCGCTTGGCAAACGAAAGGCTCTACGGGCGCAGCCGCATTCTGCGTGCGCTCCGTGGAAAAGGCTACCGCACTGCCGATATCGAGGCCTGTATTGATGCGCTCTGCGCCGACGGCACGCTTGATTTCGACCGCATCAGGCGCACCCTGCTTGAAAAGAAAGCACCGAAGGACGACCTTGAACGAAAAAAGCTTCTCTATACCCACGGCTTCGGTGAATACTGAAAAGAGGCCAGCTCATTTAGCGCAGACCAAAAACGCAAAAGGAAAGAATAAAGAACAAGACCGCTTTTCTATCAAAAGTGGTAGTAAAAGCGGTCTTTTAAGGTAGAAATTCTAACGAATTTCAATGATTTTATTATATGCGTTTTTTAGCCGCGCTCTCGGCATTCGACGTGATTTTAGATGAAACTTGGGAAACTTTCGTTTTGGCGAAAGTTTCAGGCGTGAACGAGACGGTTTGATTGGTTAGCAGTAATCAGCGCGTTCACGCTGCCTATCATGCCGAGATCACGACTTCTGTCAACTTGCCGTAGGCAATTGACGCGCTTGCGCTAGGCATCTAACTGCGCAAGCCTCTAAAAAGGGGCGCTCATTAAAAACTCAAGGAAATAGCCATAAAAAAGCAGAAAATCACATGAGTTTTTAATGAGCTAGCCCCTTTTTTACATTTCATGTGCGCCGCACATGAAACGTACTCCCTGCGGTCGCACGTGAAACAGAATCAATCCGCCCATGCCGAAGGCATTTCATGACCGACAGGTCATTTCATCAAGCCCGCCGAGGCGGGCTTGATTTCATGGCGTGTTCTCCCAAATGGAGAACACGCTTTTTTGTTCTGCCAAATATTTTGTCTTATTTTTTCTAAAAACCTCTTGCAAGAAGTAGAAAAATATGGTATACTGAACATAGGAAAATATACAAAACCGAGGGAGGGCATCTCCATGCTGAATATGGCCATACGCAATACGAACAAATTGGTGCGTGAGGTGGCGGCCAAGGACAATCTCCGCATCGGCCGTTTTTTCACGAAAAAGGCAGAGGCATTCCATATGGCCTCGCTTTTCGCTTTGCCCGCAAAGGACGAGCTTTCGCTACTTGATGCGGGTGCGGGCACGGGCATTCTTTCGGCCGCAGCCGTTGAAGGCCTCGGTCGCCGTGCCAAGGAGGAGGGGCGCATTCTGCGCATTCATCTCACCTGCTATGAAAACGACGCTATGATGCTCCCCATGCTTTATAACAATCTGGAGCGTGTGCGCAAGCGTGCGCGCACGCTGTACGGCGTGCGGCTTTCCGTCACGGTGAAGGAAGAGGATTTTCTTTCGGCCAATCATGAAGAGGCCTTCGATCTGGCCGTTTTGAATCCCCCCTCTCTGCTCGTACAGCCCGAAAAATCGCTCGGTGACCTTGAAAAGCTCTGCCAGGGCGAAACCGACCTTGCCTATCTTTTCGCCTGCAAGGTCTTTTCCCTGCTTGCCCCCGACTCAGGCGGACCGCTTTTATCGTTTTAAACTCCAAGTTTTATGAAGAAATTTTCATTATTAATGATGTTTGTCGTTGCGATGGTGGTTTTGGCATCATGCGGC
>JAFVXT010000126.1 GCA_017501005.1 Clostridia bacterium | reverse complement strand
GTGCAGATCGGAGATGTCATTCTTTACGGTGCAAACGGTGTTTGCCGTATTGATGACATGCGTACTGAAAAGTTGGGCTTGGAAGTGCGTACCTATTATATTTTGAAGCCCATTCGGAACGGAAGCTCCACGATTTTTGTACCTGCGGACAACCCTTCGCTTGTGAAGCAGATGCAGCCCATTCTGTCGAGCGGCGAGATTCACGAGCTTCTTGTGCAGGTTGCATCGGAAAAGGAAGAGGAGTGGGTCAGTGATGCCCGCGCCCGTTCCGAGCACTATAAGGGCATTCTTTCAGGCGGAGAGCGTGCACTCATTTTGTCTGCGCTCCGCACGCTTTATATTCGTCGCTGTGAGCTTGGTGCGCGCGGAAAACAGCTTTGCTCATCTGATGAGACCTTCTTTTCCCGTGCTGAAGATATTTTCGCAGATGAGTTTTCCACGGTGCTTTCACTTTCGCGCGAGGAGGCACGAGCCTATCTTTATCGCGGGCTGGGACTTGAAAAGTAATACCGGTTTTATATTTTCAATCAAAAACAAGGAACCGAAGAAAAGTTCTTCGGTTCCTTGTTTTTTGCTAAAATATGATCATAAATTATGGCAGATCGATGTTTTGCCAGAAGCGACGGAAAAGCTCGGCAATGGCGGCAACCGATCCTGTGAACCGAAGACGACGGCGCAAATGCGCGGGAATCATTCCGCGATAGAAGGGGTCCTTGAAGCGGTCGTCGATCAAAACGAGCACGCCGCGGTCGGTTTCTGTGCGGATCACGCGTCCTGCCGCCTGCCACACGCGGTTCATACCGGGGTAGAGATAAGCGTATTCCTTGCCGCTATCGCATTTTTCGTCATAGAAATCGGCGCATGCTTCGCGTTCAAGCGAAGGGCCGGGCAGACCGACACCGATGACAATCGAGCCGACCAGGCGGTCGCCCGTCAGGTCAACGCTTTCGGAAAACACACCGCCCATCACGGCAAAGGCCACGGTGGAACGCTCGGGTGCGGGAGAGAGTGCGCTGAGAAAGGCTTCGCGGTCAGCACGGCTCATCGTGCGCGTTTGGCGAATGACGGCAAGATCAGGCATTTTTGCCTCGACGAAGGCCGAAAGTCGGTCAAGATACTCAAAGGAAGGGCAAAAGACCATATAATTGCCCACGTGAGAGTGGACGGTGATGCCGATGACCGACACGATCTCGGCAAGCGTGGCATCGCGGTCAAGATAGCGAAGGCTGATGTTATCCACGATCGCCACGGCAAGGTTTTCTTCGGGGAACGGAGAGGGCAGAGAAAGAGAACGGGAATGGCGGTCGGCGCCAAGCACGCTTTCGTAATAGTGAAGCGGCTCCATGGTGGCCGAGAAGAGAACCGCGCCCTTGCCCTTATCCATGCAGGCGGCAAGCCGTGCGCCCGGGTTGATGCAGTAGGAGGTGAGCGTATAGACGCCGTCCTCCAGCGTGAGGATCCACACACAGTCGCCGTCATGCGCGTGGTAGGCCTCGACCATACGGCGCACGGGTGCGAAAAGGGTAAAGAAATTCGTGCGCTCGTCTTCGGGAATGCGGCGCTTGAGTGCGTCCTCCTCGGCGCGCTCGACCAACCGTTCAAGAGGTGCGGTGATCTCTTCGGTGAGGGTTTTTGTGTGCAGATAGGCACATTCACCGCCATGGCCGTCTGTGTGCAAAGCCTCCGAGAGCATGGCATGCAGATTGGTGATGAAGCGCTCCTCTGCCTTCTCAATCATACCGAGCAGACGGAGGGAGTGCTCGCGCGCCCACATTTTCCATGCGGTCAGATGGGTGCTTTTTAAGGTAGCGGAATACATTTCGCGCCCGCGCTCGACCAGGTTATGCGCTTCGTCAACGAGAAAGAGATAATCACCGCGCCCTGTGAAATAACGGCGGAGCGCAATGTGGGGATCAAAGAGATAATGATAGTCGCCAATGATGACGTCGGCGCGCTCGCTATAGGCGAAGGCAAGCTCGTGCGGACACACGCCGTGCTTTTTGGCAACGCGCAGAAGGTCGCGCATCACGATGACGGGGTGTGAAGAGGGCAATAGGCAAAGCTCGGCCACGGCACGGTCGTAAGCCGATTCGCTTTTGCCGTGCATGCGGCAAAGTGAATGATCCTCGCGGCAGACAACGCCGTTTTCGCAAATGATCTCCTTGGCATAAAGGCGCACGGCGCGGATAAACGCGCCTTGATCCGCCAATTTTTGTACGGCATCGGCGGCGGCCTGTGCGACGGTGGCCTTGGGGGTGAGATAAAATACTTTATCGATTTCTCCTTCGCCGAGCGCACGCACGGCAGGATAAAGGGTGGACATGGTTTTGCCGATGCCGGTCGGTGCGGAGGCAAAGAGCCGTCCGCCGCGCCGTGCAGTGCGGTAAACAGCTTGCATCAGCTCACCTTGCCCTTGCCGTCTTGCAGGAAAAGGGAAGCGAAGCGCCGCCATGGAAGGCCGACGCTTGCCCATACCTTCAAAAATAGAGGCGGCATAGGCATCCACGGCCTTGCAGGCACGCTCGAAAAAGCGGTCGATATCTTCTTTTTTCGGTTCCTCGGTCACGCTTTCGCTCTTGCCGCTTCCGCGGTCAAAATAAACGGCGGTAAGCCTTTTCGGGGGATCCTTGCAAAGTGAGAGCAAAAGGAAACCGATGGCACGCGCACGGCGCTTGACGGCCGCGCGGGGAAGAGAAGGAATGCCCTCAAAGGCGGCAACGTGAAAAAGCGAGTCCTCGGTGATGCGTGCGGCCTTGCCTGAAATGATCAGCTTGTATGCGCCGCGGTTGATGCTTTTCTCCAAAGGAATTTCTTCGCCCTCGGGTAAAAGCGGCGCAAAGTCCTCGTCTGCTTCGGTATAGCGGTCGAGAACCGTGCCCGCGCCCGTATCGGCTTCCGCACCGAAGCGGCGGCAAAGGAGCCACGTGACGAGCTCGCAAGCGTCAAGTGATATAGATTTTTCTTCGAGATTTGCTTTCACGGTGACTCCTTTCCTTGAAAAAATCAGAAAAATTTTAAGAAAATTTGCAAAACCCCTTGCAAAATGAAAAAAGATGTGCTATAATACCATCGTTGTCCGGAGGCATAGCTCAGCTGGTTAGAGTACTTGCTTGACATGCAAGGGGTCATTGGTTCGATTCCAATTGTCTCCACCAAGCCCTGAATTTTGATTCGGGGCTTCTTTTTTTGTGTTGAAGCGGTTCCCTTGAAAACACGGGAGAACCTATCATTTATTTTATCATAGGGCTTCACTTTCTGTCAAGGCTTTTTGGAGGAAACCATGAAATTAAAGCTGCTTTCTTCGGCCGCTTGCCTTTTGGCGGCGATCATCTGGGGATTTGCGTTTTCCATGCAGGATTATGCAAACAGAACGCTCGATCCCTTTTCGATCAATATGATCCGTACGTACATAGCAACCGTCGCTTTGATTCCCGTCGTGATGGTCTTTGACCGTATCAGCCGAAACGGTCGCAAGCTTTTTTCGCGTGAAAACAAGCACTTTTTCGGCTTTACCAAAAAAGAAGTGATCGGCGGCTTTTTTTGCGGACTTGCATTGGCAGTGGCCTCTTGCTTGCAGCAGGCAGGGCTCGGTATGCCCGGAACGAGTGCGGGCACGACGGCCTTTATCACGGCGCTTTACGTGGTCATCGTTCCGATCTTTGCCCGTATCGGCGGACGCCGTCAGCCGTTTTTCGTATGGATCTCGGTGATCATCGCCATTGGTGGCTTCTATCTCATGAACGTGACGGACGGCGGCTTTTCGCCCTCCTTCGGTGCGCTTCTCGTGCTTGGCTCTGCCATTACATATGCCGTTCACGTTTTGACGGTCGACCGTTTTGTGCAGGGAAGTGATCCGATCCGCCTTTCCATGATGCAGTTTCTTTTCTGTGCCACGGTTCTTTTGCCCGTATCGCTGATCGTGGGACGGCCTTCGCTTGAGGGAATTGCTTATGCTTTGCCGTTCGTTTTGTACCTTGGCGTTCTTTCCTGCGGTGTGGCATTCACCTTGCAGGTTGTGGGGCAAAAGTATGCCGCGCCCGCCATCGCATGCCTGCTTTTGAGCCTGGAATCGGTTTTTGGCGCACTTGGCGGCGCACTCATTCTCGGTGAACGCATGGGGCTTTTCGAAATTATCGGTGCGTTGATTGTTTTCGGTGCCATTATCTTTTCGCAGATTGCCGATCTTTTGCGTGAAAAAAGGCGTCAAAAGCTTTTAAAGGAAATCGGCGAAGAATTTGAAATATGATCACGAACGGCTTATTGATGCGTTTTGTTCGATTGTATTTTTCTTTATAAGTATGCGCGCAAATGACGTGCGCGCACTCGTCACAAAGGCCGTCCTTTGTAAAGTGCGTGTGTGGGAACAGTGCGCGAACCGTCAAAGCAAGGAGTAAAGGTCATGAATGACCGAGACGAATCAAAAAAACACATCAAAAAGGCGTCTTCCTCTTGACTTATCTTGCGATTTTGCTGTATAATAATGGTGGTTTTGACTTGCAAATGATCTACAACTCCAAAAAAGAAAAGGAAGCTTTCGCTTG
>JAFVXT010000125.1 GCA_017501005.1 Clostridia bacterium | reverse complement strand
GGCCAAGGCCGACGCATGCACGATCTCCTCGACCGTACGGTTGCAAAAGGCAACAGAAGTCAATCCGTTCAACATGGCGGAATCCTTTCGGTAATATTTGGATCAAAAAATCGGTTTTTGCGTCGAAACAGCAGAGAAAAGCTTCGACTTATTATCATTATAACATCATTTTTTTGATTGTCAATAAAAAATGAAGAAATTTCTCGCATTTCGGATCAAAGATCAGAATCACACAAAAGGCTCTCCGTTTATCCCATTTGAAAGTTTTTTTCAAAAATGATAGACAATTGATGCTAATTATGTTATAATGGTATGAATACAGAAATGCAAAATGCGTTTTTTTCGTACCGTTTCGGCGTGTGCGCGCCGAGAAAAAAACACGGAAAGGAGAAAAGCTCTCGCTGATGCGAAAGCCACGGCTTGAACAATGTCAGAAAAGGCTCATCTGCATGCGGGACACCGCGAAAGACTGCGTGAACAGTTTCTCTCCGCAGGCACCGACATTTTCCGTGCGCATCAGATTCTTGAGCTTCTGCTCTTCTATTCCGTACCGCGCAGAGATACGAACAATTTGGCGCACGCGCTGATCGAGCATTTCGGCTCGGCTTCCCGTGTTTTGACCGCCGGTGAGCGCGAGCTGACCGCCGTTGAGGGAATCGGCGCGCATACGGCAAAATTCATCAACGATTACAGGGCCTTTGTGACGGGTGCCTTGGAAGAACCCTGCGAGACCTTCAAGAACCAAAAGCTTGACCGCGAAACGATGATCGAAAAAATCTTGCTTGACCACTATACCGAGCAAGTGCACGAGCACGCGATCATTTTACTGATCAATAACAATTTTGACGTCTATGACGTCCAAACCGTTGCACACGGCTCAATCCATTCAGCACTTTTTCATCCGAAGGCGGCTGTGCGGCTTGCCCTTGACCGTCATGCCGCTTTGGTGATCGTGGCGCACAATCACCCAACGGGTCTTGCCGTTCCCACGAACGAAGACAGACTGATCACCGAGGAGCTCGACCGCCATTTCGGTCTGATCGGCATCAAGCTCGTCAACCATTTTCTCGTTGCAAACGGCCGCATTGTGGGACTTGCCCGCAACGAGGCGCAAAAGCAAAGAGACGGGCTTGCACTCCGCTTTTCGGCCACCTTCTCCGCAGACGCTTTCGCAGATGCGCCTTGGCATCAAAGCGACGTCAAGGTCTTATCCTCGCGTGCCGATGCCGAGCTGTCGGTCAAACGGCAAAAGAGGCTGCTTGCCCGTTTGCTCTCCTATGCAATCGCAGAAGACAAGGCAAACGAATGGACCGAGCGCGCCTTTTGTGCTCATCCGCATTTGCAAGCGATTTGCGCCCAGCCGCTTGCATGGCTGGAAGCGTCGGGGCTTCCCCGCAGTGCGGCGGCGCTTCTGAAGCTTGCACTTCCCTCCTATGCCGCGTGTCTATTAAAAAGTCACCGCGATATACCGCTTTCAGATGCCGCTTCTATCGGCTCTGCGATGACACTTCGCTGCATGACGCTGACAGGCGAATCGGTCTTTTTGTTGCTCTTCGATGACAAAATGCGCCAGCTCTCATTTACGCGTGTTGCCGACGGTGTGGTCAATTCCGCGGAGGTTTCCACGCGCCGTATTGCCGAAATCGCGCATTTTTCTCGCGCACGGTATGCGGTATTGGTGCACAATCACCCCTTCGGCACAACAGCCGCTTCGCAAAACGATATCATCTCCACCTATACGTTTATGGAAGCGCTTGACATGGTCAACTGTACCCTACTTGAGCATCTGATCGTCTCGGGCAACCGCTTCTCACCTCTTCTTTTGCTGTTGAAGGAAAAAGAAGCACCGGGCTTTGACGTCAAAGGCTTTTACAGCGAAAAGTTTTTAAAAGATTTTCCGAACATATAAAACAAGGGTAACTCAAGCCTTTCGCAGCCTGAGCTACCCTCTTTTGTTTTACAAAGAAATCAGATACACGCGATAAAGAGCCAAGAAAGGACGGCCGTCACGATCGAACGCCAGTTGATCACGGGCAGAGCCAAGATAACGGCAGCAACAGACAAAACGAACAGGATCACACCGAACACACGGCATTTGCTCTTCTTGATGCCCGCAAGTCCGAAAATACCGGCAAGCAATGTCAGAACACCGACAGCTGCGGCGGCAATTGCACCGACATTCAGGCTGATGATCGCATCAATGGCGGAAAGGGGTGAGAAAAGGCCCCATATGATATAAATGATACTGATAACGACCTTCAAAACGCTTTTTGTGCTTTTCTTCATAACACACCTCCGAAAAAATGATTTCTGCTTATATTATAGCTGAAAAGTCGTTTTTTGTCAAGAAAAAAACACCGCAATATCCTTGAAGGAACGCATCGATCAAGCACGGCTTTTCAAAAAAACAAAAAGTCCTCAAAAAAATGCAAAAAAGCACTTGACAAACAAAAAAGAGTGTGTTATAATTATGCATGCTGTGGTCGTGACTGCTTGTCAGCGACTCCTAAAACGCTGGTGTAGCTCAGTTGGTAGAGCAGCTGATTTGTAATCAGCAGGTCGGGGGTTCGAGTCCGTCCACCAGCTCCAATTTCATATGGGGGAATTCCCGAGCGGCCAAAGGGGGCAGACTGTAAATCTGTTGTCACTGACTTCGCTGGTCCGAATCCAGCTTCCCCCACCAGAAAAAAGCACACATTTGTCTACCAAGACAATG
>JAFVXT010000124.1 GCA_017501005.1 Clostridia bacterium | reverse complement strand
GTTCCCGACGGACAAAAAATGACCTATACTCGCCGTGCGACCTTCCGTGCGCTTGAAAAGCACGGCACTTTATCACAACAGCAGGTTGCCTATTTTGCACATATCAGTGCTCCTTCTGTCAGTATTGAGATTGCTGATATGGAAAAAGAGGGCTTGATTGTTCGCGAACGCGATGAAAACGATGCGCGGGCTTGGCGCATTTCGCTTACCGAAAAAGGTAAAAAGAAAAACGAAGAGATTAAAAAAGCAAACAAGGCGATTGCATCTGTGATTGCCAAGGATCTTTCGCCTGAGGATGAAAAGGTTCTTTCATCACTTTTACTCGGCGTACGCAACCGCTTGCTCGATTCGCTTGAAAAAATGGAACTGAACTGATACTGAAACGGAAAAAACGATGAAAAACAGAAGTATTAAAAGCTTTGTCAAGCCGTATCTGTGGCTTGCGCTGATTGCGCCTCTTTGCATGGTGGGAGAGGTGCTGGCGGATTTGAAGCAGCCGAATTACATGAACACCATTTTAAAGGAAGGCGTGGCAAAGGGTGATATCGATACCATTCTTGCCATTGCCTTGCGCATGGGGATTACGTTGATCATCGGTGTGGCTTGCGGTGTTCTTTGCACGGTATTTGCATCGATGGCAAGCCAACGATTTGCAAACGATCTGCGTGTTGCGCTTTACAGTAAAGTCATGCAGCTTTCTCTTGCGGAAACCGATGATTTTTCTACGGGATCCCTTGTCACGAGAATTACAAACGACATCAATACGTTACAGGAATTTATGAATATGCTTTTACGCATGTTCGTCCGTTCGCCTCTCATGTTTTTGGGCGGTGTGATTCTCTGTATACAAATTGACAGTCGGTATGCTATCATTATCGCACTGGCATTGCCGATTCAGCTCATGATTATGTTTTTGATTGTACGGCGTGCCAATCCAATGTTCAAGGACGTGCAAAAAAAGCTCGATAAGGTCAATTCCGTGGTGCAGGAGGACGTATCGGGCGCGCGTGTGATCAAAGCGTACGTGAAAGAAGAATATGAAAACGAACGCTTTGACAATGCAAATAAAAATTTACGTGACACGAACATTCGAGTTCTGAATCTGATGTCGCTGATGGGACCGTTCATGATGATCATTATGAATATTGCCATCATTGCCATCATTTATATCAATCGCAACACTCTTGATATCAACGTGTCGGCTGATATCATGACCGCTATTACATACATCACGCAAATATTGATGTCGCTGAATATGTTCGGTATGATGTTTCAGCAGGTATCCCGCGCGCTTGCCTGTGCTTCGCGCGTACGGGAGGTTTTGAACTGCCCTCTTTCCATAGAATCTTCTGCCGAAAAAAGTGAAGATGCAGAAAGCGGAAGCGGCGCGTCGGTGACCTTTGAAAACGTGTGCTTTCGTTATCCGAACACAAGCGGAAATCCTGTTCTTTCGGAAATCAGCTTGGATATCAGGCCCGGTGAATTTGTAGCGATTGTCGGCTCAACGGGTGTGGGTAAGACCTCACTTCTCAATTTGATTCCGCGTTTTTACGATCCGTTTGAAGGAAAGGTTCTTTTGAACGGCCGTGACGTGCGCGATTACGATTTGGAAGACTTGCGCAACCGTATGGGCATCGTTTTACAAAAAAGCGAGCTGTTTGCGGGCAGTATTGCCGATAATATCAGATTCGGTAAAGAAGATGCAACCGACGAAGAGATCAGAAAAGCGGCGGAAATTGCGCAGGCAACCGAATTTATCGACAGCTTTCTCGAAGGATTTGAAACACCTGTCAGCGAAAAAGGCGCGTCCCTTTCGGGCGGCCAAAAGCAACGCCTATCAATTGCGCGTGCGCTTGTACGTAAGCCTTCCGTTCTGATCATGGACGATGCAACCTCGGCGCTTGACCTTGCCACCGAAGCAAGACTCCTCCAAGGCATTCACCGAGAAATGAAGGATACGACGTTAATTATGGTTGCCCAACGGATTGCGGGCATCCGTCACGCAGACCGCATTGCTGTTCTCGAAAACGGACGCATCAGTGCGTTTGCCCCTCACGATGAGCTGATGAAGAACAGCCAATGCTACCGTGAGATCTACGATTCGCAGCTGAAAGGAGGTGCTTACCTTGCAGAATAACAGAAAAGCACCGAATGAAAGACCGATCGTTCCTATGCACCCGGGCCGCGGTCCCGGCGGCCCGATGGGCGCACGCATCAACCGCGAGAAGCCGAAAAATATCAAAAAAACGCTTTTTCGGTTATTGGCTTATCTCGGTAAGAGTAAGCTTGAATTGATTCTCCTGTTATCGGCGGTCATTGTCACAGCACTTCTGACCCTGGCAGGCCCTGCCCTGCAGGGCGAGGCGATCAACATCATTGCAGGACAAAGCAATCGCAAATTGATTCCCCTTCTGCTTTTCATGTTGCTTGTTTACGCCGTTTTATCTTTGGTTACCTATTTGCAAGGGCGGCTTTCTGCGCATCTTTCGCAAAAAACCGTATACAATCTTCGCAAGGATCTGTTTGAAAAGATTTCCCGCCTTTCCATCAAATATACGGATACGCATCCTCACGGCGATATCATGAGCCGTATGACAAATGATGTTGACAATATTTCAACGGCGGTCTCACAGTCGATCTCTTCGCTTTTCTCTTGCGTTGTGACCTTGGTCGGTGCGATTTCCTTAATGCTTTTTTACAGTCCCTTTATGACGCTGATCTCTTTTATCACCGTTCCGCTCAGCATGTTCGTTTCCAGTCAGCTTGCCAAAAAAATGCGCAAGTATTTTGTGCGGCGGCAGGTGGTGACGGGCCAGCTGAACGCGCACGTAGAAGAAATGGTCACGGGCTATAAAACCGTCATGGCCTTCGGTAAAGAACGTGCATCGGTTGAACAATTCAAGGAAATCAGCGAAGAATTGAGCCGTTGCGGCATCAAGGCCAATATATCGGGCGGTGTGATGGGACCGCTCATGAACGTCATAGGAAACCTCGGATACGTGCTTGTTGCCATCACGGGAGGTTTCCTGGCGCTCGGTCAGCTGAATCCCGCGGCGGCTGAAAAAATCGCGGTCATCGGCCCGTTTCTCGTGGCCAATGCCGTGTCTGTCGGTACGATTCAGACCATTGTCGGGTATACCAAGTCGGTCACGCGCCCCGTCAATGAAATTGCCAACCAATATGCACAGATTCTGACTGCCGTCGCAGGTGCGGAACGCGTATTCACCATTATGGACGAAGAACCGGAAACCGACAACGGACAAGAAAAATGTGCAGATATGAAGGGCAGCATTGACTTTTGTCACGTTGACTTTTCTTATCTTGACGGCCACCCTGTTCTGACCGATTTTGATCTGCACGTCAAAGCAGGTGAAAAAATCGCGCTTGTCGGCGCAACCGGATCGGGCAAGACAACGGTGGTTAACCTATTGATGCGCTTTTATGAAATCAATGGCGGTGCGATCAAAATCGACGGTGTCGATATCCGTGATATTCAAAAGAAGGAATTGCGTCAATTAATGGCCATCGTTTTGCAGGATACGGTTCTTTTCTCGGATACGATTGCCTCCAATATTTGTTACGGACGTGAGGGCGCAACCGAAGAGGATATTGCTTTTGCCGCCTCGGTTTCGGGTGCGGATCGCTTTATTTCCCGTCTCCCGATGAAATATGAGACGCTTCTTTCCGAGCAAGGCAGTAATTTGAGTCAAGGACAGCGGCAGCTTCTTGCCATTACACGTGCGGTGGTTGCCGATCCGAAAATTCTGATCCTCGACGAAGCAACCTCCAATATTGATACGCGCAGTGAAATGCAGATTCAAAGCGCACTTCTCAAATTGATGGAAAATCGCACGAGTATTGTGATTGCACATCGTCTTTCCACCATTCGTGATGCCGATAGGATTGTTGTCATTCGCGCCGGCAGAATCATTGAAATCGGCAACCACGAGGAACTTCTTTCCAAAAATGGCGAGTATGCAAAGCTTTACAATTCGCAATTTGCGGGATTTGCAACTTGAAAGAAAAACACCGACTGTCAACAGTCGGTGTTTTTCTTCATTTATATATACGTTCTTTATACAGAAGATAAAAAAGAAAAGAACCTTATGCAGAAAGCTTTTGTATAAAAAATGTAAATTGGCGTATGCTAAAGAAAAAAGGAAAGGGATGCGGCAATGGAACAAAAGCTTTATCTTGATAAAAAACGCTATGGGGCATACGTCAAAGGGCGCGCGGCCCGCTCGCACGTCTTTTCAAATTGTACCAATGCTTTTTTGGTGGGCGGGAGTATTTGCACGCTCGGCCAGGCCTTGCTTGGCTTTTACGGCCAAGTGCTCGGCATGGATGAGCGCGCATCGGCCACGGGTGTCAGCGTGAGCTTGATCTTTTTGGCGGCGCTTTTGACGGGCATCGGCGTTTTTGACCGTATCGGACGTGTGGCGGGCGCGGGAACGCTGGTCCCCATTACGGGCTTTTCCAATGCGGTGACCTCTCCCGCCATTGATACGCGCAGTGAAGGCTGGGTGATGGGTGTCGGCGCGAAAATCTTTACCGTGGCAGGGCCGGTGATTTTGTACGGAACCTTAAGCGGCGTGCTTTACGGCACCGTTTATTATATTCTGTCGCTCTTTCTTTAAAAGAGGGTGAATCTATGCGTACAAATCGGGAAAAACGGCTCTTTCATTTCGAAACGCCGATCAGCGTGAGTGCCTCGGCCTCGGCTGTCGGTTGCGAGGAATGGAAAGGCCCTTATGGAAAATACTTCGATTTTCATGATCCAAGCGACCGCTTCGGTGCCAAAACCTGGGAATTGGCAGAGGGAGAAATGGCTAAATGTGCGTTGAATCTTGCGCTTAAAAAGAGAAAAATCTCGCATGAGGAGATCGACATTCTTTTTGCGGGCGATTTACAGAATCAGTGCATGGCATCGTCGGCAGGCCTTTATAGCTTCGGAATCCCATATATCGGTCTTTACGGTGCGTGCTCGACATCGGTTGAAGGACTTCTTCTGGCCGCACTTACCATGAACGCGCAAAAGAAGGTTGCCCGCACGGCGGTTGTCACGTCCTCGCATAACTGCGCGGCAGAGCGGCAGTTTCGTTTGCCGATTGAATACGGCGGTCAGCGTACCCCCACGGCGCAGTGGACGGCAACGGCTGCAGGCGCTTTTTTACTTGAAAAAGAGAAAAAGGGAATGCAGGACAGTGCTTGCATCCGCACAGGAATGATCGGCCGTGCCGTTGACGGCGGCATCAGCGATGCCAATAATATGGGGGCGGCTATGGCACCTGCCGTCTGTGACTCCTTGCGCACGTACTTTGAAGAAAGCGGCGAAAAGGTTGAAGATTTTGACCTGATCGTCACGGGTGACCTCGGCACAGAGGGCAGTGCCATTCTTGAGGTTTTGTGCCGCGACGTCGGCTTTTCGCTTCTTGACCGCCACTTCGATTGCGGTGCAAATCTGTACGATCTGCAAAAGCAGGATGCCCACGCGGGTGGCTCGGGGTGCGGCTGCATCGCTTCTATGCTGGCCGCCTATTTTGTACCGAAGCTCTCGCGCGGTGAGCATCGTCGCTTGCTTGTGCTGGCCACGGGTGCCCTGATGAGCCCCTCTTCGATCCAGCAAGGGGGCAGTATCATCGGGATCGCCCCCGCCATCGTCATGGAATATGAGAAGGGAGAAAAGAAACGTGCAAGACCTGATTCTTGATTGCGTAAAAGCCTTTTTGGTGGGCGGCGCGTTTTGCGTGATTGCCCAGCTGCTGATCGACCTGACCGCCATCACCCCCGCGCGGATTCTTGTTTTATACGTGTGCAGCGGCGTTTTTCTATCGGCTGTCGGCCTGTTTGAGCCCTTGCGCCGTTTTGCGGGATGCGGGGCATCGGTTCCGCTCGTGGGCTTTGGTGGGCTGATTGCCCGCGGTGTGCGCGAGGCCATCCAAAAGGACGGCGTGATGGGAATCCTATCGGGACCTCTGACCGCTTCGGCGGCGGGCATTGCCGCCGCCCTCACCTTTGGCTTTTTGGCGGCTGTCTTCTTCAAGGGAAAGCCGAAAAAGCTGTAAAAAACGGCTGATTCCTGCCATTGGGCAGAGGATCAGCCGTTTTTATCTTGTTTAAAGAAATGTTATTTTGTGTTTTTGACTCTTTGAATCATAAAATTGACGTCTTCGCCAGCGTTGACGACGTTGAAAACAACGTCCGGGTGATTGCGTTGCCATACGACGAAAAGCTCATGGCAAAATGCTTGCCCCACTTCTTCTACGCCCGAAAAATCCAAAGTGATTTCTTTGAATCCATCAACAAGTGAAGCAAGGCGTCTTGCTTCCGAACGGGAAATGGGATTGCCGTATGCAAACATGTGCGCGATCGGAATGTGGGTTCGAATGAAGCCTTCTTCGATATCGGCAAAGCGGTCAAATACTTCCTTTGCTGTTTTTTTGCTTTGATTACTCAATGACATGGAAACGATAGTACCGGAAATCTTTCCAATATTCATGAGTGTCTTATCTGTAAAATTATCTCTTGAGAAGAATATACCGTCTGAAAAAATGAAAAATTCGTCCATCAAATGTGAGGTAAAGAAAATACCCTCACCCGAATGGCAGCTCACAGCCGTTGTGAATTTACCTGCAAAGAGAAGAGAAACACATTCGTCAAGCGAGAGATCTTCATGCTTTTCTTCTTTCAAAAAGGTTTGAATGTTTTTAAAAATACCGATACCGTTATCTCTGATCAAAATACTTGTTTTTAATGGATTGCTTGAGAAAAGAACAGAGATCTCGGCAGCCTTTGAATGC
>JAFVXT010000011.1 GCA_017501005.1 Clostridia bacterium | reverse complement strand
CGAGGATGCCAATGCCGTTGTCCTCATGACGGTGCACAGCGCCAAGGGCCTTGAATTTCCCGTCGTCTTTATTGCAGGTGCGGAGGAGGGCATCTTCCCCGGCTACCGCACTTTCGATCACCCCGAAGAGCTGCCCGAAGAGCGCAGACTCGCCTACGTTGCGGTCACACGCGCCAAGGAGCGCCTGTTTGTCACCGCCGCTGCCGAGCGTCTGCTGTACGGACGCACCACCTACGGTGAGCTTTCCCGCTTCTTCGCCAAGGAAGTCAGAGCGGATCTGATCCACCGCGAATACGACGAAAAGAAGCGTTCCTCCTTCGGTGACCGCGTCATACCGCCCCAAAACAAACGCTATGCACCGCAGCCCGCCGCCGAATGGAACCGCGCAGCAGGTGTCTCCGCAACCCAGCCGAAGCCTCGTAAAACCGCCGCAGATTTCGGTCTGCACGTCTTTAAGGAGGGTGACCGTGTCCGCCACGTCGTTTTGGGCACGGGAACCGTTTTGCAAGCAAAGGAAATGGGCGGCGATTGCCTCTATACCGTCCGCTTCGATTCGGGGGTTGAAAAGCGCCTGATGGCCACCTATGCCAAATTAACAGCCGAATGACCAATATCTAAAAGAAAAACGCCGCTTCTTGCGGCGTTTTTTCTTATTTTCTGCTTTTAAGAGAGATTTTTGGAAACCGAAGTTAACATTACGGCGGCATCCGCACGCGAAAGCGGTGCACTCGCGGTCATGCCTTTTTCGGTCGTTTCCAGAATTCCTGCGTCAAAGAGTGCCGCAACGGCATCGGCGGCCCATACGGGAATACTGTCCGCATCACTGAACACAGGTGCGGAGGTGGGGGCATCGAGGTCAAGAATACGATTGACGATCACGGCAGCCTCGGCGCGTGTAACAGGCCGTTCTGCGTGGAAATAAAGGCCGTCACCGTCAAAAGAACCGATCACGTACCCCTTTTCCTGTGCCGTTGCCACGTAGGATCGCACAGAAACGGGGATTTTATCGTTGTCGTCAAAGCAGGTATCGGTCAGATTCTTTTTCGGCTGAATGCCTGCAGCCTTCATAGCCATGGCCACAAACTCGCCGCGGCTGACCGTGCCGTCGGGGGCAAAATACATGCCGTCACCCGAAAGCGTGCCAAGCATCCAATTGTTGGCAGCGGCGGTCAAGGCGGCATTATAGGCACTATGCCCTGCCATGTCTGCATAATCAAGCTCGATCATCTTTTCGGCGACCTCAATTTTGACCGTATCTTCATAAGAATAGTTACCGTAGCAATCGCGCACCACGTAACGGAAGCTATCCTTTCCGCAATACTTTTCATCGGGCTCATAGCAGAATTTTCCGCTGTTTTTGTCAATGATTGTTAACGTTCCGTTTTTGGGGTAGGAGGTCACGATATAGGTCAGCTCGTCATTTTCGGCATCTGTGCCTTCAAGCGTGCCGTAAACGGCAACCCCTCTTTGCGTTGTCACCGAGGTTTTAGAGGGCGCACTGACGGTCGGTGCCTCGTTGTTCTTCTCGGCTATACGGATATGGCAAGCAAACACACTGCCTGCGGCATAGTCACCGCAGGAAAAGCTGAAGCTCGCCTCACGCACGGTTTCGTCTTTGGGAACGAAGGTCAGCAAATGCAGATATTCTGCGCGAACCGTTTGCCCTTCGCTGACGTGCATGTTGGAAAGCTTCAACGTACCGTCGCGCTGATCGGGCAAGGAGATGACCGTGATCGACTGAATATCCGCCGTACCGAGTGCCTGCGCGAAATCGCTGACGGCAAAGGAAACGTTCTGTCCCGCAAGACCGCCCTTGACCATCGGTTCAGCCGACGCAAGGATCGTAAAGGTGTCCTTTTCCTCTTCCTGATTGCCCGCAGCGGCAACAGAAAGCGAGAGTACTGTACACAGGAGTAAACACAGAGAAAGCAAGAGATAGACTTTCTTTTTCATGGCAAGTATCCTTTCTTTTGGAATCATCACTTAATATTTCCCTTTTTCGGCAAAAGATACATGGACATTTGAAGTTGTGAAAACATATGATAATAATGCGGCATCAAAATCCGCAATTACAAAGAAAGGCATCTATTCATGAATTCTTTTGACGAAAACATGACGCCGCGCGACCGCGTGGACGGCATTGATTCGATCCTGCGTGAGCTGATGGGCGACGAGCTTTTGGAAAATCCGCTTCCGTCACCGCCCCCTTGCCAGACAGGAAACGACGATAGACAAGAACACCACTCGACACACGGCCGCGGCTGTGAGTTTCTTTCGCTCGCAATGGTCATCTCTCCCTATCAGGAATTTGACAATTTGTTCGACTGCTACGAAGAGGCTCTTCAAAAAGGAACTCTTTTCCGCGATCTCTATATGCCCATGACGGGCCAAGGCCCCTGCGCCTACAACGGACAGAACGGAGGAAAATGCAAATGATGCGCTATAACAGAAGCCACATGAACGACACTTCCTCCTGCACGCGAAGCACAAGCTGCGAAAGAAGCAACGGTTGCCCGTCTTGCAACCGCCGTGAAAGCAGGACGGCTTGCGAATGCAACCAAGAACGCGAAAACCGTTGCCGCGCGGCACAATGCGCCGCCAATGTGCGCAGAGAATCACAAAGCACATGCGAAGGCGAGCAGCTCCTCGCCCTGATCCGCCGCCTTGACTTCGCCTTGGTGGAGATCAATCTTTATCTTGACACGCACCCCTATTCGCGCACGGCACTCAACTATTTCGAGCGGCTCCTGCATGAACGCAACCAAGCTGCCGAACGCTATGAAGCAACCGTTGGCCCTCTCACTGCTATGGGCAACGGCACACGCGACGAATGGGCATGGTCCACAGGTGAGTGGCCCTGGCAAATCGACAAAGAAAGCAAGAGGTAAGCATCATGTGGATCTATCAGAAAAAACTGCAATACCCCGTTAAGATCAAAAATCCCAACCCCAAATATGCGCAGATCATCGTCAGCCAGCTCGGCGGCCCCGACGGTGAGCTGGCTGCCTCTTCGCGGTATCTTGCCCAACGCTTCTCCATGCCGTATAACGAGGTCGTCGGCATTCTGACAGACGTCGGTACGGAGGAGCTCGCCCACGTCGAGATGGTCTCCGCCATTTTGCACCAGCTGACGCGCAACCTCAAGGAGGAGGACATTGCCGACTCTCCCTTCGCCGCCTATTTCGTTGACCACACGGTCGGCACGTATCCCACCGCCGCCTCGGGCTTTCCCTTCACGACCGCCTCGATTGCCGTCAAGGGTGACACCTTTGCCGATCTGCACGAGGACCTCGCGGCAGAACAGAAAGCGCGCGTCACCTATGACAATTTGCTCCGCCTGATCGACGATCCCGACGTACGCGATCCGCTGAAATTCCTGCGTCAGCGCGAGGTCGTTCACTACCAGCGCTTCGGCGATGCTCTCCGCATTGCCCAGGATCGCATGAACAGCCGCAATTTCTACGCGATTAACCCGTCTTACGATTGCAAGCAAAACAAAAAGGACTGATTTTTCCTTCTTTTCGATTCTCTTTGGAAAAAAGCGGATAATGCGGTTGCTTTTCGGGCATGCTCTTCATTGCACGGAAAATATCCGTTGCGGTGAAGAGTTCCCTGCACTCCTTCACCAAATTTCGAGCAGGGAGAAAGTTAAACCGACATGGAACAGAACCGTAATCAGAATCAGAATCAGAATCAGAACCAGAATCAGCAGAACCAGAAGAATCAGAACCAGAATCAGCAGAATCAGAACCAGAAGAACCAGCAGAATCAGAACCAGAATCAGAACCAGAAGAACTGATTATACAAGCAAAGAAAAGGGCTGTTGCATTTTTGCAACAGCCTTTTTTACCGTATAAAAATGAAGAAGCATCAAACCAAACGGTCAATATAAAGCTTGCCGTCAAGATGATCGATCTCGTGACAGAAGGCGCGGGCAAGAAGGCCTTGACCGCTGACCTCGATCTCTTCACCGTGACGGTTCAAGGCGCGCACGGTGACGGCATACGGACGCTTGGTTCTGCCCTGCTTACCGGGCAAGGAAAGACAGCCCTCCTCCTCGCGCTGCTCGCCTGCAAAGGCAACGATGCGCGGATTGATCAGCTCGTAAAGCACACCCGGCTCGACCTCAACGATGACGATACGGCGCAAAACGCCCACCTGAACGGCGGCCAATCCGCAACCGTCCGCATGGTGCATGGTATCCTTCATATCGTCAAGCAAGGTGAGGATGCGCGGTGTGATCTCGGTCACGGGACGGCTGATCTTACGCAAGGTCTCGTCCCCTTCTTTGATAATATTTAAAATGGCCATAAAAATCTCCGTTCCGCCGCCCTCGGCGGCAAAATCATTCTGTGCGTTCTTTAAGCCCGAACGCGAAAAAAGTTGTCTTATCTTGCAAAATCAATGCTTGCCGTCACCGATTTTTCCTCGAGCGTCAAGGAAAGCAAGGACGAGAAAAAGGCGCGGACACGCTGATTGAGCTTGCATTTGACAATAATGTTCAATCTGTATCGGTCGTTTTCACGGTAGATCGGCGCTTCAAACGGGCCGTAAAAGGTCATCGGCTCATCAGCATACTTATTCTGCGCCTCTTCCACCATGTGCCCCAGAAGCGTCGTCGCACAACGCGTGAGTGCGGTTTCGTCAGCGGAGGTCAATGTCAGGTGCACCATATCGCAGAAGGGCGGAAAATCGGTGGCGCGCCGAAGCGCACTTTCACGCTGATAAAAGGCCTCGTAATCCTGCCGACAGGAAAGCTCCAGAAGCTCGTGATGCGGCGTAAAGCTCTGCACGATGGCGCGGCCGAGCGCACCCGCACGGCCTGCACGGCCAATCACCTGTGTCAGAAGTGAAAAGGTTCGTTCCGCCGCACGAAAATCGGCGGCATACAGTGAGGTATCGGCCGACACCACCCCAACGAGCGAAACGCGGGGGAAATCGTGGCCCTTGGTCACCATTTGCGTACCGAGCAATATATCGGCCTCTCCTTCACGGAAGGCAGTCAGAATCCGTTCAAACGATCCCTTCGTGGAGGTCGTATCGGCGTCCATACGTAAAATCCGTGCATTTGGCAAGTAAGCGGCCAGATCCGCTTCCACCTTTTCCGTGCCGAATCCAACGTGCGAAAGCGTCTGCGAACCGCATGCAGGGCATGCGCGCGGCACTTCTGTGCGATAACCGCAGGAATGGCAAAGCAAGCCGCTGTTTTCACCCACGTGATAGGTCAGCGACACCGAGCAGTGCGGACAAGTGGGCACTTCACCGCATTTTTTGCATTGCAGCGCCGTACTGTAACCGCGTCTGTTCAAAAACAATATCGCCTGTTCTCCGCGCGCAAGCGTTTCCTCCAGCGCACCGAGCAGCCGTCGGCTGAGCGGCGAACGGTGTCCTGCCTGCAATTCGGCACGCATATCAATGATCTCGGTTTCGGGCAAGGGAATGCCGCCGAAGCGTTCACGCAGAGGAATCAAGGTATAAATTCCGCGTTCAGCCTTATAAAAGCTTTCAAGCGAGGGCGTGGCCGAAGCAAACAGGACGGGAAAGCCCCGTTGGCCTGCCCGAAACGCCGCAATGTCGCGCGCATGGTACTTAGGGTTGCGATCAGATTTATAAGTGTGCTCGTGCTCCTCGTCGATGACGATCAAGCCGAGATCGCGCATCGGTGCAAACACGGCACTGCGCGTGCCGATCACGATCCGCACCTGCCCTGACGAACAACGGCGCCACGTATCAAAGCGCTCGCCCTCCGATAATTGCGAATGAACGACTGCCGCACGCTCTCCGTAACGCTCGTAAAAGATACGGACAGTCTGCGGTGTCAGCGCAATTTCGGGAACCATCATGATCACGCTTTTGGAATCCGCGAGCACGCGGTCGATCAATTTGAGAATGACCTTGGTTTTTCCGCTCCCCGTCACGCCGAACAGAAGCCCTGCCGAAGCACCGCCGCGCTCGTAAAGCGCAAGCGCGCTTTCATACGCTTTTTTCTGCGCCGTGGTTAAAACAATAGGAGAAGGCTGCTCCGCCGTGCCGCGCAAATCGGCATAAGGATCACGGAGCTCCTCCTCCTTGCTTTCAAGCAATGCGCCGCGTGCAAGCAAATTCTGCAAAACGCTGTCGCTGACCTCCGCACGGCGGCAAAGCTCTTCGGGCTTCAACGGATGCCCCGCGCGCGCCATTGCTTCAAGAACACGGCGCTGGGCAGGTGTCACCTTACCGCTCAAGCGAGCAGCTCCCTCCGCTTCTTCAAAGCTCAAAAAAGCACCGTTTTGCTTTTTCGGCATAGAGATCATGCGGCGGTAACGGATGTTTTCGTGACCGCGCCGTACAGAAGCAGGCAAAACGGTATAAACCGCTTCCCCCATCGTGCAAAGCGTGTGACGGCTGAGAAATTCGCACAACGCGAACTGCTCTTCATCCGTATCATAGGCCTCGGGCAAGGTGTCCGCAATGCTTTTCAGCCCTTTGGTGGCCTCGGCTGCACCAATTTCACGCACGGCCATGCAAAGAGCCGTTTCGCGGCGGTTACTGCGCCCAAACGGAACGCTCACGAGCGAACCGCGTGATACGCGATTTTCCATATGCTCGGGAATGCGGTAATCAAAATCGCGGTCGATGGCATACGGCGCGCGCAAAATACGGACGGCGGCAACCAAAAAAGTCTGCCGTTCGTTCATCGTCATTATTTTTCGAGGGTGTATTCGCGGTTTTCGATACGCTTGATCGCAATATGAACGGGCTTCTCTTCACGGAGCTCCTCGGGAATGAGCGAGAGAATCGGGCGGTCGGTTTCGTGATTGTCCACCATCTGATGGGCACGGCCGATCTCTTCGATAAACTCGTCGGTCACCATGCGTGCGCTCTTGGCAACGCCCATGACAAGCTCATAGCGGTTCAAGGGTTCTCCGTTTTCTCTTTCGGAAAGTGTCTGAATAGTCGGGTAAAGCATTTCTTTTCTTCCTTTCATAAAACGAGGTCAGATTTCCTCTGCTTCCTCATCATCGTTATTTGCATCGTCGCAAAGACGGTTAGAGATGGTTTCGGGCTGAATGGCAGACAGAATAATATGGCCGCTGTCTGTCAGGATCACCGCACGGGTGCGCCGTCCGCAGGTTACGTCCACCACGCGGTCGCGGTCACGTCCGTCCTGCACCAAACGCTTGATCGGTGCGGAATCGGGAGCGGCAATGGTCACGATACGGTGTGCGGAAACCAGATTGCCAAAACCGATATTGATAAATTTAATATGTCCTGTCATATCCTATCTCCTCTGTCATTCAAGATTCTGGATCTGTTCACGAATCTTTTCAAGCTCGGTCTTCATTCTGACCACAAGCCGCGCGATCGTCGCATGGCTGGCCTTGGAGCCGATCGTATTGGTTTCACGGTTGAATTCCTGCAAAAGGAAATCAAGCGGACGGCCGACAGGCTCTTCGGAATCAAGATACGAAAGAAAGGCTTGATAATGGCTTTTCAGTCTGGCAAGCTCTTCATCGATGGCCAATCGGTCGGCGTAAAGGGCACATTCGGTCAGAAGACGCGACTCATCGGGAACAACGTCCGCCATCAAAGTGCGGATTCGCTCCTCCAGATGCGCACGGACGTCACGAACGTGCTCGGCGGCCAGGGCTTCAATTTCTTCAGCGGCCTGCATCACGTTTTTCATTTTTTCCTGAATGTCAAGCGAGGTATTGGCCCCTTCCTGTGCCCGACGGGCAAGAAAGCCGTCGGTTGCATCTTTAAGTGCCGCCATGATATCCGAAAGAATGGCGTCCTCGTCCTCTTCCTCGCGCTTCAGACGAAAAACCTCAGCACGTGAAGCCACGCGCATGACCGAAATATCGTCAGTCAGTCCGAGTCCGTCACGCAACGCACGCAAGGCCTCAACATAGGATGTAGCAAAATCGAAATCGGGCTCCAGAAGGTTTGACTGTGCCGCCCGTTTTTCAATGGAGACGGTCACGTCAAGCTTGCCGCGCTTGATGCCGCGCGACTGCAAATAATTTTTGATCTGCTCTTCGAAACAAATATAAGCACGCGGTAAGCGCACGGTGAGGTCAAGAAAACGGTTATTGACAGAACGCATCTCAACCGTCACGGCACGTGCTTCGTTTTCAAGCACACCGCGCCCAAAAGCTGTCATACTGTTCATTTTTTAGCTTCCTTTTTTGGAATTGGAGATATTTTCAGACTGATCGCTGTCATTCGCTGACGGCGAAGAATTAAAAACGCCAAATGGGATAACCGATTTTCAGGCTTTCGTTTTCTTTTCACGCTTGCCAACAGCCTGCTGTAAGGATGCTCTTCCTTCCTCGGGCAAGATCGCCAGCAGCTCTTGCATGAAGGTTGCCGCATCCTTGAATTCGCGGTAAACCGATGCAAAACGAACGTAGGCAACCTCATCGGTTGTTCTGAGACGTTCCATCACCATCTCGCCAAGCTCACCCGACGATATTTCGGTGCGGAGCGAGCTTTCAAGCTCACGCTCAATGGAGTCCACGATGGCCTGGGTATCCACAGGACGCTTTTGGCATGCCTTGAGCAGTCCGCCATGCAATTTATGGCTGTCAAAAAACTCGCGGCTTCCGTCTTTTTTGACGACCGAGATCGGCACGGTATCAATCACCTCATAGGTTGTGAAGCGCTTACCGCAATGCAGACACTCTCGCCGTCTTTTGATACTTTTATCATCATCTGCCGAACGGCTGTCCAGCACCTTATTATCAGTCGAGGCACATGCAGGACATTTCATAAGCTTTCTTGATTCCTTTCGATTTAAAGGATTTTTTAAATTTATCCGCATAAGTATACATAGTATATTATAACACAATTTTGTGTATTTGTAAAGTCTTTTCAAAATTTTTCAAAAATAAAAACAGTCAGGAAAATAAAAAGAAAGCAAAAAGAAAAATACCCTTTTTATGCTTTTTTAGGGCTTTGAAAAAAAGTTCAAAAAAACTTGTTTTTTTTGCAAAAAGGTGTTGACAAAAGCGAATTTGCGTGTTATAATATACAAGCGCTCTAAGCAAGAGCTCGAGGCAAAAAATGGCGGAATAGCTCAGTTGGCTAGAGCATTCGGTTCATACCCGACAGGTCGTTGGTTCAAATCCGACTTCCGCTACCAGGCCCGTTGGTCAAGTGGTTAAGACACGGCCCTTTCACGGCTGTAACATGGGTTCGATTCCCGTACGGGTCACCAAAACACGCAAAGACGAACCTTGCACATTGTGAAGAATGTCTTTGCATTTACAGAAAACCTACCACCTAAGTCATAATGGCTTAGGTGGTAGGTTTTTTACTTCATAATATTTTCTTTTATAGATGCAATAAGCGGCTTTCTAACAGTATCAGTCAATTCATGTATAGTTTTACTGAACTCAGAATCCCATTTCCCAGTCTTTTCATAATCCGCCCAAACAGGAAAAGAAGTATTACAATAGCGTACTCTTGCATTATAATCAAACGGTTCGAACAGTTCTTGCTTTTGAGATGTAGGATTTACTACAAGTACTTTCAATTTATCATTCAAATGCATAGCATGTGATATTCTGTTATTTATATGTTTGTCAGCAAAACTGTATCCAATAATATACAGCTCATCTATTTTGGTTAATCCGGATGAAAACAACTCGATTTTTTCTTCACGATGATTTTGGGATATTGTTTTGTGATACTTTTTGCTTCCGGTTAATATCGAAGGTTGCATAAATTGCAACACACCGTCAAAATCACTTACACAAATTTCACTTTCTATATTGGGAGGTCTTTCATTTATGTAATAGTGCGGAGTATGAATAAATGACTCCAATGCATTCAAATAGTTTAAAGAACTTTCAAATTTGTGGTAATTAAATATCATACGATGTCTGCCTGTTTTTTCATCCCCCTGAAAAAACTCGTTTAATCCACCGTGTATTTTTAAAATGTTTATTCCTTTTGTATTTTTGAGGTAGTTTAACTTATCAACATCTTTCTCTGTTGCATCAATTTTTCCAAAGTCAATGCACTCTTCCATATTTAGATTTGACATAGGAATTTGCACAGTTTGCGAATCCCCCTCATTTAATGGAATTTTATAATCAATACACAGCATTTCTATTAACACATCGTGATTCAGTGTAAATACCCAGAATTCTTCTTTTATGAACTGATCTATCAACCACTTATATTTATCCCTGTTAAGAATATAGTAAAAATATGTTTTCCTTTGATAGATAAGGAATAATTCGTTTATGATATTTCTTAACTTTGAAAGAAAATAACTAATTGTTTCTTGTGCTTCTCTACCGGTTACCTGCAAACTCTCAACAATTCT
>JAFVXT010000123.1 GCA_017501005.1 Clostridia bacterium | reverse complement strand
CCAGCTGTGCCACGGGTAGAGATGTGAGCGATTTTGAAATCGCTCGTTTGTTAGTATACCATAAAAAATGGGTTTTGTAAAGGGGAAACCAAGGAATTTGCGAAGAAGATTTTTTATTTTTGTTCCATATGACGCAGAATGGCATCGTAGGTCTGGTCGCTGATATGATGCTCGATCTTACAGGCGTCGTCCGAGGCCGTTTGTTCATCGACACCGAGCTGTACAAGGAAGCTTGTGAGCAGATTGTGGCGCAGATAGATTTTTTCGGCAATGGAGTAGCCTGTTTCGGTGAGCGTAAGGTGACCGTTTTGGTCAACTTTCACATACTCTGCTTTTTTCAAAATACCGATGGCGCGACTGACGCTCGGCTTGGAAAAATTCATATATTCGCTGATATCGATCGAGCGAACGGCAGGCAGCTTTTTCGATAGGATCAGTATGGTTTCGAGATACATTTCTCCGGATTCCTGAATTTGCATGGAAGCCTCCTTAAAAATCAGCGGTCGGGGTGAATTAAGATGCGAAGACACAAAGGAAAAAATCCTTCATTCTGGCGGCAATTTCGCGTAATTCTCGATAGAATTGCATGCCGTCATCGTAGGGGGGTGCTGCATATCCCGAAATGCTGTAATCGTTCATATATGCAATAAAAAGTGCGCGGTAGAGATGATATTCCTGTGTGACGATGGCAATATGTGCGTCTTTTTCAAGGTTGTGCAGATTGGCAATCGATTCCGACGTTGAAAAGCCGTATGGATCTTCAAGAACCGATTCGTCGGGAATGCCTTTTTCGAGAAGATAATTGTGCATTGCCGTGACTTCGTCATAGCTCTTATCTTCATTGATGCTTCTGTCGCCGCTGACAATGATCGTGGGGACAGATGCTTCATTCTTATATTTTTCGTAGAGGTCAATGGCGGTATTCAGTCTGTCGCGGAGCATTCTGCCGGGCGAGCCGTCATCATTCAAGCCGGCACCGAGAACCAGAATGTAATCGGGCTTTTGGTCGTCTTTGGGGGATATATGGGGTGCGGTCAATGAAAATACGACACCGTTTGCGATGAGCACCGTCAAAAAAGAGACGGCAAAGATCACCAAAAGCAGAATACCGATGATTTTGCGAGCGAGCATAGGTGCTCCTTTCGTTTTGTGAGTTACAAGGGAAGCCGTCCTGCGGGACGGAATCCGTCAAGCTCGGCACGGCAGATCGCGCCGAAGAGGCGGTGACGGAGCCCCGGATTTTGCGATTCGAGCTGCTTGAGAAGATTTTTCATGTTTTCGCGCTCTGTCTGATGGTCTTCGGGGCAAGGACTTTTCATGATGGGAAGCGCGGTATGATTGGCAAAATAACGGACGTCCTTTTCCTGTGCGTAGATCAAGGGGCGAATCAGATAAAGATCGGCGCGCGAAAGATAGGTGACGGGAGAGAAGCAGCCGAGTCTGCCTTCAAAAAACAAATTCAGCATGAAGGTGTCCACAACGTCATCAAAGTGATGGCCGAGTGCCACGCGGCGGCAACCGAGCTCCTGTGCTTTACTATGCAAAACACCGCGCCGCATTTTTGAGCAGAGCGAGCAAGGGTTCGGCTCTTTGCGTATATCAAAGATGATTTTGGCAATGTCTGTTTCCGCACGGTGGAAGGGAACGCCCAAGCTTTCCGAAAAGGCCGCAATAGGGGAAAAATCGGTATTGGGGAAACCCATATCGACCGTGATGGCCACAAGATCGAATTTTTTTGGATAAAAGCGTCGCAGCTCCGCCATGGCGACCAGCAAGGAAAGCGAATCCTTCCCGCCCGAGACGCCGACGGCGATCCGCTCACCCTCTTCGATCATTTGGTAATCGTCGATGGCGCGGCGCGTGAAGCTGAGTAAGCGTTTGAGCTCTTTCATGAACCATACTCCCGAAAACGCATAAAATAATAATGGTATATCAATTTCCGAAATGCTTTTGCGTTTCTATATTATATTGAAGGATAGAATTTTTTGGAGGTATCCGCCTTTTTGGGCGGGTTTGTATTGATTATGGCAATCAGAGTTTTTATTGACCAAGGGCATAATCCCGTCAATCCGAATGCAGGCGCGGAGGGGCAGGGATATCGGGAACAGGATCTCGTCTATGAAATCGGAGTGATCCTTTCCGATCTTTTGAATGCCGATCCGAATTTTACAGCGCGTCTTTCGCGCCGTTCGCCCGACGTGATTCTCGGCACGAGCAATGCATCCAGCCTGCGCACACGTGTGAACGATGCCAATTCATGGGGCGCAGATGTTTTTATCAGTTTGCACACCAATGCGTCTTCAAACGAAAGCGCAACGGGGACCGAAGCACTCGTTTTCAGAAACGGCTCACCTGCTTACCGTTTGGCGGAGGACATTCTGCGTGCACTGAACGACAGTACGGGGTTAAGAAACCGCGGTGTCGTTTTGAGGCCCGGCCTTTACGTTTTGCGTCGGACGAGTATGCCTGCCGTGCTTGTGGAGCTTGGCTTCATCACCAATCCGCGCGATGCACGTCTGATGAGCAATCGTCCCGATCTTTTTGCGGAAGGGATCTATCAGGGCTTGCGTACTTATTATGATTTGTAAAAATAGCTTATTCGCGCGGTAAAAGGTCGATATGCGAGCAGTGCAGAAATTCCTGCGCATCTGCCACGCTTTCTGCACGGAAAAGGTGGTCGGCTCCGCATTCGGGACAATAGACACGGATACCGTGCGGTGCCACCTCGCATTCATAATGTCCGCTTTTGCAGGGGCAGGAGATCTCTCCTTCTTCCGAAAGATCGGTGATCAGAAAGCGAATGATATCATAGATCTGGGCATCGCTGAGATAAGGAACGTCATCATCTTCCTCCTCTTCGCTTTCGCCACGGAGCTGTTCCATGCTTGAAAGACCAAGCGTTTCAAGCAAGCGGTGCAGCTCTTTTTCGTTTTCCTCAAGTGCGCGGTCAATCTCCTCTTTGTCGCCGATGAAGCAGATATCCATATTGGTATAGGAGCAGTTGAGCAAGAAAAGATCGCGGTCAAAGAAGAGATTTTGTGTGATCACAAATTGGTGCTCAGATGCGCAGAAAAGGCAGGGAACGGAAAGACGTATCTTTTTGTCCTGCGTATAGGTCATGGTCAGCTCGCTTTTGCCGCAAGGACATTTTAAGCGAAGCATATCCGCGGAAAGGGCGAATTTTCCAACGAAGCCAAAAACGGTTGTGTTGCAATGCGGACAACGATAGGCGATGTGGTTTTGCTTTTGCTTGACTACCATAAAAGTACTCCCGATTCTTATTCAATCATTTTAGGAAATAAAGAAGGACGAAACAGCGTAAAAGATCAGAACGAAATAAAGTGTCGGTGAAATGAAGGCAACCTTCAACGAATCCTTGAGTGCCACGCCCGAGGAAGAGCGCAGATCGACTGTGATCTCCTTTTGCTCCTCTGCATACGTGTGGCAGACCTTTTCTGCCGTGCTGAACAAAAAGAAGAAGGAGATCAGTGCAAAAACGGCACAAAGGAAAAACAGAATCAGAAATTCACTCAACTGGTCGCCCATGATTCCGAAAAAGTGCTCGTAAAACAGACACCCGACGTTATAGAGCACGTGTACGGCAATTGATGCCGAAAGGGAATTTGTGACCATTCGCACGGTGCCCAAAAGAAAGCCACAGAAAAGACCGACAAGCAGTCTTGACGGATCAAACTGCAGCACTGCCGAAAAAATCGCACTCATGATCAAAGCAAGCGGTGTATTATCATATTGATATTCCGCAAAAATAATACCTCGACAGAGAATTTCCTCGGTCAGCGCAGGTATGATGGCAAGAGAGACGGTGGAAAACAGAATGCCCGCAATTGACGTTGTGGCAGGGATATCATAAAACGTATAAAGATGATAGCGGAATTCCGTGATGCCAAAATAGGCACCGAGCGAGGTAAGAGCCGCCGCACCGAAAAAGAGAGCGAGAGCGGCAATGAAAATCAAGGGCAGCTGATCGGCAGGGGGGAATTTCCAGCCCATGCGATCGGCAAGCAAGGGACGCTTGCGTAAATAGACGGTGCAAAGCGGTACGAAGGCCATGACATTGATGATGGCC
The DNA here is from genome assembly GCA_017501005.1 of Clostridia bacterium. GTDB lineage: Bacteria > Bacillota > Clostridia > Oscillospirales > CAG-272 > UBA1740. The sequence goes on along the minus strand of JAFVXT010000123.1, from coordinate 23,104 downwards.
ACGCAAGCGTAGATGTTCGCACCTGTTTGCGGTGCGGCAATGGCATAAAAAATACGGAAGAAAACCAAAAGAACGCAGATACCAAGCGGTAAAAACGGCGTGAACAAAAGATAATTGTGCGGCAGCTCTTTTTTGTATTCACGCGCAAACGCCACTGTCTTTTGCACGAACGGTCGATCCTTGAACGCCACAGACTCCGCACGGTCGCGTGAGGCACGGTGTGCTCGCGGACGCACGGTGATGATCCTTTCCGTGTGTTCTTCTTTTTCGGGCTTCTTTTTCTTTTCTTTGCTTTTTTTAGGCGGCAATTCGCGAGCCACTTGAACGACTTCAACGTCGACCGCATCGGCACTCGCTTCCTCTTCGGATTGCACGTTCTCTTCTTGCATTTGTGCTTGCTCGGTTGGCGAAGCGTTTACTTGAGCAGCATCGTTTACGACCGCCTCTTTCTTTAGAGAAACGGGCGATTCGACTGCAAGGGGCAAGGGCTCGCTCGCCTCTTCGGAGGCGGATGCGGGCTTCGTCGCATTTTCAAAGGATCGCGCGGGAGCTTTTTTCGGCGAAACGATTTCAAAGGCTTGCTCGGAAAAGAAATCGCTGCCGTCAAAGGTTATTTCCTCAATCGGTCGGTCGCTTTGGATTCGGAATGACTGCTTTTGACGGTGAGGCTCTGCTTGCACGTCATCTGTGGGGAAAGCGTCGCGGATGCGCCGCGCACGTGCGTTTGATGGTGACGCATTCGTTTTGTTTTTTTCTTCTGCCGTCATGAAAGAAAACGCACCCCCGTTTCGCTGACAAGCATATCGACGGCAAGGTCAAAAGGACCGCGCGGAAGCTTGGAGAGAATAAAGCCCTCCCGTGCGATGCCTACCGTTTTACCGTGATAGCTTGCCAAAAATCTGTCGTAATATCCTTTACCGTAGCCGAGTCGAAAGCCGTCCTGATCAAAAAGAAGTGCGGGAACAAGACAAAGGCTATCGCTTGACGCTTGGCAAAGGGGCATATCCTCTGTTGGCTCTAAAATGCCAAAGTGGTCTGAGATAAGCTCATTTGGCGCGGCATAGTGAAAGGAAAGGGAATAGCCCCTTCCGCAACGCGGAAATGCCACGCGCTTGCCCATGGAAAGCGCAGAGTCGATCAAAGGGAAAATATCAACCTCCGGTTCTTTAGGCGCATAGACAAGGAGCGTTTGCGTTTTTTGAAAGAGCTCGCATTCCAAAAGCGCACGGCAAATTTCGCGGTCGGCTTTGGCACGTTCTTCGGCAGGGATCGCTCGGCGTTTGCCGAGATATTCACGGCGAAGCTCGTTTTTGGTCTCGCGAATGTCCATGATCTTGCTCCTTGTGTTAAAATGGCGTTATAGGCTGTACTGTGCGGATGCCGCGATTTCGTCGGCTTTTTCCTTTGAGGTCAGCCGTGCGAGCAGTGCAAGTCCAAATTCAAATGCCACACCCATGCCCTTGGCGGTGGTAAAAGCACCGTCTGTCACGACGGGTGTATCGGCGATAAGAGCACCTTCAAGATAGGACTCAAAGCCGGGGTAGCAAATGGCTTTTTTGCCTTTCAGAAGCCCTCTTTTGCCGAGAATCAGGGGCGCGGCGCAAATGGCCGCAAGCGCACCGCCGTTTTTCAGCGTGCGCTCAATGAGCGTATCGGTGATGGCAGCACTGTCGAGATTCAGGCTTCCCGGCATACCGCCCGGAAAGATCACAAGCTCGGGAATCTCAATTGCCTCTTCGGGCAAAATATCTGCTGTGACGGTGATGCCGTGCGAGCCTGTCACTTCTTTGCCGCTGACACCGACTGTTTTGATGTCAATGCCGCCGCGGCGGAGAATATCGAGAGGGGAGAGTGCTTCCACCTCCTCAAAGCCGTCTGCAAGTAAAAGATAAACCATATTTTCTGCCTTTCTTTTTGCAGTCCAAGCCGAAGGTGCAACCTTCGGCTTGGAGCAAAATAGGGAATTATTCTTCGCTTCTGTCGTCAGCGTGGTTCAAAAGCTCGTAGAACTGATCGCGTGTCATGAGTGTGGTACGCGGCTTTTGACCGTCGGGCGAGCTGACGATGCCCATACGTTGCATGATATCAATGAAACGAGCGGCTTTGCCGAAGCCGATTTTCAAGCGGCGTTGGAGCAAGGACGTTGAAATCTTTCCTTCATCAATCGCCACCTCGCACGCTTCGCGGAACTTGGGATTCTTGAGCGTTTCATCGCCCTCCTCGGCCGATGCTACGTCATCGGAGGAAGAACCGCGCTTGCCGTTCTGTGCGCATTTTTCTGCCTCGCGCTCGATATCCTCCATGATATCGCGGTTGTAAGCACCTGCAGGCGTGTTCTGCTTCAGGAAGGACGTCACCTTTTCGACTTCGCTGTCGCTGACAAACGCGCCCTGCACACGCAGAGGCTTCGGCACACCGACAGGCGCGAAGAGCATATCACCGTTATTGAGCAGCTTTTCGGCACCTGCGGTATCAAGAATGGTACGCGAGTCGATCTGCGATGCCACGTGGAAGGCAATACGGGAAGGGATATTCGCTTTGATCGTACCCGTGATAACGTCAACTGACGGTCTTTGCGTACCGATGATCAGGTGAATACCTGCGGCACGCGCCTTTTGAGCAATACGGCAGATAGAAGCCTCAACCGAATCCGAAGCGACCATCATCAAGTCGTTCAGCTCATCGATGACAATGATGATATGCGGCAGCTTTTCGCGCTCGGGATGCTCTTCGATGGATTTGTTGTACGCTTTGATCTCACGCACGCCCGCTTCTTCGATCAGATCGAAACGGCGTTCCATCTCACAGACTGCCCAGCTCAAAGCACCCGTTGCTTTTTTCGCATCGATGACAACGGGAACGAGCAGGTGGGGAATACCGTTATAAACGCCAAGCTCAACCTTTTTCGGGTCGACGAGAATGAGCTTGACGTCATCGGGACGAGCCTTATAAAGCAAGCTCATCAAAATGACGTTAATGCATACGGATTTACCCATACCGGTTGCACCTGCAATCAGCGTATGCGGCATTTTGGCAAGGTCTCCGAATACGGGAGATCCCGTAACGTCCGCACCGACGCAAACGGTTGTGGAGGCGGCGGCATTCTTGAAGCTTTCATTTTCAAGAAGCTCGCGCAAGCGAACCGTGGAAGCGATCTTGTTCGGCACCTCCACACCGACGGCGGCTTTACCGGGGATCGGAGCTTCAATACGGATACCGGCAGAGGCGAGGTTCATCGAAATATCGTCAACCAGGTTGGCGATGGCGCGAATACGCACACCCGCTTCGGGGACGAGCTCGTAACGAGTGATACGCGGACCGCGGCGGATATCGGCAATCGATGTTTTGACGTGAAAGCTGTTGAGCGTGTCCACAAGCTTGGCGGCGTTCTGGTCGATCTCTTCTTTGATATTGCCCGTATCGGCTTCCTCTGAGGGCGCAAGGAGATCGAGCGGCGGGAAGGCATAGGAAGCGTACATTTCTTCAAGTGCACGGCGTTCCTTTTCAAATTCGTCTTCCTCGTCATTTTCAAGCCCGCCTGCTTGCTCGGAGGGGTGATCGTCGGGATTGATGTGCGTTTTCGTGGAGATCATATCGTCGGTGACAAGCGCTTTTTCAGGCGCCTTCTTTTGCACCTTCTTTTTGGCTTCGGTTTGCGGGGCAACCTCAGTCACAGGCGGCACGTTGTTTGCGTCCCATTCTTTATTATTGACAAAAAGATTGTAGGTTTGTGCGCCGTCATCAATTTGCTCCACTACGGAATCAAGCTTCTTATGCGCAGCTTTGGCAGCGGCAGGCGTGAGCTTTTCGGCGGTAATAGGCTCTTCTGTGGGATCAATTTCCTCGGGGGCAAAGGCGTTTTGCGAGAAATCTTCATCATCAAGCGCAATATCGTATTCGCTTTTGAACTGTGCGCGGTTCATGCGCTTGTTGGCTTTGATCTCGGCCGCAGCCTCGTTGCGGCGGCGTTTGGTCTCCATGCGCTCTTCGTTGCGAATGCGTTTTTCGGCTTCTTCCTCCTCATAGCGCTGTCTGCGTTCTTCAGCACGCACGAAAGCGGCGGCACGCTGCTCTTCAAGCTTGTTTTCGTCCTTAACGCGGCGAAGCTCGTCCTTATGCGCTTGCTCCTCCTCACGAATGATACGGCGCATTTCGGTTTTCTGCTTGGCCTTTTCTACAGCGCGGTCGCGTACCTTGGCGGCAATGACGCTGGGGGTAAATCCAAAGGCGAGGACGGCAATGACCAGAATGATCACGGCAGTCAGAAGATAGGAGCCGACCTTTCCGATCAGATTGACGAGAAGGAAAGAGAAGGTGTTGCCGATAAAGCCGCCGCTTTCCCAAAGACTGCCCTCGGTATAGTAGGCTTCGGCATCGAAAAATTTGATGATTTCAGAATCGTTTGCAACAGTACGGACCATGCAGGCGAAAAGCGAAAGCAATAGAAAAACAATGACAAAGTGAGAGATCAGCGCGTGGCTTCTCACCTTGCGTCGCCACCAAAGACACGTAAAGATCAAAGCAAGCGGCAACAAAAAGGAAGCGGTGATTCTTCCGAAGAGTCCGAAAAAGAGTGCGCGCAGAAGCTCTCCGATCAATGCACCGCCGCCAAAAAAGCAAATAATGAGGAATACGGCAATTGCAAAGAAAAGAATCGGAACGATCTGGTGGATCGGACGCGACATGTCGTCCCATGCGGGTTTCGTATGGGAGGAGACGCGCACCCGACGGTCATTTTCGTTCCCGCGGGACAGATCTTTTTTCTTGGGGGCTTCGCGCGTAGCGATTGGTTTCTTTGCCATAGTGATGTCCTTTCGCGATGCCGCCGTATAATACGGCATCATAATGTAATACTATATTATATATATCATATCAAATTTTGAAAGAAAAAACAAGGTGTTTTTGCAAAAATATTGATGTTTTTTATAAAAGTGAGGTAAAACGTGAAAAACACGGAAAAAACTAAGATTTTCGGTGCGAATCTTTTCTATATTTTGCCACTTGCCTTCCTTTCGGGTATGACGAACGGCGTGCTCGGTGCGGGGGGCGGGATCATTCTCGTGTTCATGCTGGCGCATTTTTTGAAAAACAGAGAAGAGGGGGCAAAAGAAGCATTCGCCGTTTCCTGCGTGGCGGTGCTGGCATTCAGCACGGTCTCCTGTCTTTCCTATACGGGCAAAGGAACCTTCGGTTTTTTAGATGCGGCACCATACCTTTTGCCCGCCTTGATCGGCGGCTTGATCGGCGCGCTTGTTTTGCACCGTATCAATACGGTTTGGCTTAAGAAAATTTTTGCCGTTCTTCTGATCTACGGCGGCATTCGCATGATTCTTTGATTTTGCGAGGAGAAGAGTATGACCTATTTGTTTGGTTTTTTAGCGGCATTGGCCGTTGGTATTCTGGCGGGCATGGGTGTGGGAAGCGGCGGCGTTTTTTTGCTTTATCTGACCTTGATTGCTGATATGGAGCATAAGATGGCACAAGGTGTGAACCTGCTTTTTTTCGTTTTTGCTCTTTCTGCGGCAGTTCCCGTTCACCTGACCAAATACAGAGTGCCCGTCCGCATACTCGGTATCGTTCTTTTGCTGGGGATCCCGGGTGCTTTGATCGGCAGTATGCTCGTCCCCCATCTTCCCGTTTCCTTTTTGCGGAAAGCCTTCGGTGCTTTGCTTGTTTTTTCGGGTGTGATCACACTTGTGCGCCGTGAGGCGAAAAATAGCCGAAAAAGCGAGAAAAAAGAGGCCGAATGCTTGACAAACGCTAAAGAAACGGATATAATGTAATAAATAATGCTTTCACGCAAGCAAAGTCCTGTCAAGGACGCTTGCTCAAGAATTTTGCAAAGCATATGCAAATAGATTTGTGCCGCCGAAAGCGGCGGTATGGAGAAGACTATGACCAAAAAGAACCCCAAAAAGCGTATCAGAGAAGCACTTTCGCAAATCGGTGCTTGCCGTGCGCTTGCCAAGTGCACCGAAACCGTGCGTGAGGACGTTCGTGCCTTTCGTGAGCGTGACCCTGCCGCAACGTCGGATCTGGAGGTCCTCTTCCTTTATTCGGGTCTTCACGCGCTGGAGGCGCACCGCATTGCGCACGTGCTTCATAAAAAAGGGTACCGCCTGACGGCGCGTGCCATCAGCCAATTTGCCAAATTCGTCACGGGCGTTGAAATTCACCCGGGTGCAACCATCGGCCGCGGTCTTGTGATCGACCACGGTACGGGTGTTGTCATCGGCGAAACCGCAGAGGTCGGCGATAACTGTACGATCTATCAGGGCGTAACGCTCGGCGGTACGGGTAAGGACGTCGGCAAGCGACATCCCACCATCGGCAATGACGTTTTGATCGGTGCGGGCGCAAAGGTTTTGGGCCCCTTCCGTGTGGGTGACGGTGCCAAGATTGCCGCTAATGCGGTTGTGCTGGAGGCCATTCCCGAGGATTCCACCGCCGTCGGTATCCCCGCACGTGTGGTGAAGCGCGGCAACCGCCGTGTGCCGAGCGATCTTGACCAGGTACACATTCCCGACCCTGTGGCACAGGAGCTTTGCAAGCTTGCCATCAGAATCAGCTCGCTTGAAAAGCAGCTCGGGAAGAGCCGTGTGCGCGAAGAGGAGCATGCGGAAAAGAAAAGTGCGCCTCGCCGCAAAAACAAAGAAACAAAATAAATCGGTCGTTTGACCGACAGAAAGCAGGTTACTATGCAGCTTTATAATACACTCCATGCAAGACGAGAGGAATTCGTACCCATCACCCCCGGAAAGGTGACCATGTATGCGTGCGGACCGACCGTTTATAACTTTTTCCACGTTGGCAACGCGCGTTGCTTCGTGGTATTCGATATGCTTCGCCGCTATTTTGAATACCGCGGCTACGAAGTGAAGTTTGTGCAGAACTTTACCGATATCGACGATAAGGTCATTCGCCGTGCGCTTGAAGAGGGCGTTGAATATAGCGATATTGCCGCGCGTTACATCAAGGAATATGAAAAGGACGCGCGCGGACTCGGTGTTCGTCCCGCAAGCATTCATCCGTTGGCCACCGATAACATCGATATGATCATTGAAATCGTTTCGGGCTTGGTCGAAAAAGGACATGCGTATGCCGTGGACGGCGACGTTTATTTCCGCACCCACACCTTCAAGGGCTACGGTAAGCTTTCGGGTATGCCCATTGAAGACCTTGAATCGGGTGCGCGCATTGATATCTCCGATAAAAAGGAGGATCCGCTTGATTTTGCACTTTGGAAAGCCGCCAAGCCCGGTGAACCTTCATGGAAATCGCCTTGGGGAGAGGGAAGACCCGGCTGGCATATCGAATGTTCGGCCATGGTTTGCCGTTATCTCGGCGAGAGCATTGACATTCACTGCGGCGGTCAGGACCTGACCTTCCCGCACCATGAAAATGAAATTGCTCAGTCCGAGTGCTATACGGGCAAGGATTTTGCGCATTATTGGCTTCATAACGGTTATATCAACATTGATAACCGCAAAATGTCCAAGTCGCTCGGCAATTTCTTCACCGTGCGCGAGGTTGCTGAAAAATACGGCTATCTGCCGATCCGCCATTTCATTTTGAGCTCGCATTACCGTAGTCCGATCAACTTCTCGCAAGAGATCATTGAGCAGTCAATGAGCGCGCTTGAGCGTATTTTCAACTGCGCTGATGCACTTGCCTTCTTCCTGAAAAATGCACAGGATGAAGAGCTGCGTGCAGGAGAAGAGGCACTCTGCGCAACCTTTGATGCTTGCCGTACGCAGATGATCGAAGCCATGGACGACGATTTCAATACGGGCGAGGGAATCGGCGCACTTTATACACTCGTTCGTGAGTTGAATTCCGCGATGAATGCGGCAACGCCCGCATCCAAGGCAGCCATCATGCACGGCAAGGCCATCTTTGACGAGATCTGCGAGCTCTTCGGCTTTGTTCGTGAAAATGAGCAGGACGATGCCTTGATTGCGGAAATCGAGGCCGCGATTGAAGCCCGTGCCGCTGCCAAAAAGGCAAAGAATTATGCGGAGGCAGACAGAATCAGAGCCGAGCTGCTTGCCAAGGGTGTTGTGCTGCAGGATACACCGAATGGCACGAAATATCAGATCAATCAGTAATTGCTTAGCCTTTTGCGGTTTGCACTGAAAAAATTCAAAAAAACGACATAAAAAAACAGGACACGATGGAAAAAGATGCTTTTTTCGGTGTCCTGTTTCCTTTTTTTTACAGAAACGGCAAAAATTTTCGGTTGCATTTTGGCATGGAAAGAGTATACTGATAATATCATGAAGTATTGAAACGTGCGATGAAAAGGTTGGTGCATGAATATGGAATTGATTTTGATCAGTGACAGCAAGTTGAAGATCATGTTAAGCCGTCAGGATATGGAATATTATGAGCTTTGTAATGAAGAAATCGACTATGACAGTACCGAAACGCGCCGTGCATTCTGGCAGATCCTTGACGAGGCCAAGCACAAAACAGGCTTTGATGCGGCGGAGGAAAAGGTCTTTATTCAGCTTTATCCCTCAAAGGAGGGCGGCTGCGAAATGTACGTCACGAAGGTTGGTGTGATTCCGTCTCTGGCGGCTGAGCTTTCGGGCAGAAAGGCCGAGGTTCGCGTTGGCCGCGTCGGTCACTACCGATTCCGAAAGCAAGAGGATCTGCTCAAGGTCTGTCGCATTCTGCTCGCCAACCGATACCACGGTGAAAGCAGTGCCTATTTATTGGACGACGGTACGTATGCCTTACTGATCCATGAGGTGGGACGGTCGTCGCTCGGCTATGCGGGTGCACCCGATACATACAGCTTTATTGAGGAATTCGGCGAACGGATACGCGGGCAGGAAAAAACTGTCTATTTGAAAGAACACGGCACCTGTCTTTGCCAGACAGATGCCGTGAATACACTTGGCAAATTGTAAACGCAATCGCGGTGCGCAGAGGATCAGCGGTTCTTTTCGAGCGCGGTGATCATATCAACGCGGAGCGCGTGACGGCCGCCTTCAAATTCTGCACCGAGAAATGCGGCGAGAATATCCTTGGCAAGGCCAAGACCTGTGACGCGTGCGCCGATGCAAAGAATATTGGCGTCGTTGTGCATACGCGTCATGCGTGCGCTGAAGGTATCGCCGCATACGGCCGCACGAATGCCGTCGTATTTGTTGGCAACCATGCTCATGCCGATGCCTGTTCCGCAAACGAGAATGCCAAAGCTGCCCTCAAGGTCTGCCTGAACGGCTTCGGATACCTTGGAAGCGAAAATGGGGTAGTGGCAGGAAGCGTCGCTGTCCGTGCCGAAGTCGGTCACGTCATAGCCCTCCTCTTTTAAGGCGGCGATCAGCTCCTGCTTCAGTGCGTAGCCTGCCGAATCCGCGCCGATAAAAATGCGTCTTTTCATGGGAATCTCCTTTATACAGTCGTTTTATTTTGTTTGTGTTTTTTTGTGTTCGCGTTCTTTTTCCAGCCGCTCGCGCTCTGCTTGCGGCAAACGCAAATAAAGCGGAGAGAGCGTAAGGTCGCTTTGCGTGTCGCTTGCGTGCAGTTTGCGTTCGGCGATTGCCAGAACCGAGGCGGCATTTTGCAAGCGGAGAAGGGGCGGTGTAACGGCGCACGGAATGCCGAGTGCGGTGAGCTCGCGCAAAGCAAGCTCGTAGCCGTCGCCCGCCAGATACAGCGGACAGTCGGCAGATACAAGAGGACGGCACTTCTCGGCAAGAGCGGAGAGCGCGATGGCTGAATCTTCGGTCAGACGGACAAGCTCTTCCTGTTCGTTTGCCTCAAAAAGTGCGGTATAAACCTGAGAACGGCGTGCATCCATGACGGGGCACAAAATGCCGCCGAGGGGGCGGAGATTTTCGGCGATCGCTTCAAGGGCTGATACCTCAATACACGGCTTGTCCGTGCCGAATGCGAGGCCCTTGATGACCGAAACACCGATCCGCACCCCCGTGAAGGAGCCGGGGCCGACCGTGCAGGCAAACGCATCGATATCAGCGAAGGAAAGCGATGCGCGGGAAAGGCAATTTTCAATCATCGGCAAAAGCTGCTCGCTATGGGTGTTGCCCGTATCGTTTTGCATGGATACAAGCACGTGCCCGTCGCGACCGATCGCCGCCGAGCAAGCGCGGGCGGTACTGTCAATGGCAAGAATGATCATAGATAAGACCGTGGGGTACCGTGATAGGCGGTAGTCCCTTCCTTTTTTAACTGTGTTCAGAGTGAGATATCCAAAGAATCGGGGAAGAGAATCTCGATTTCGCGATCATTTTCGCATGCTTTTGTGCGGCGAATCAGCACCGAGATCGCATCGTTCGGTACGATTTCGGGAATCTTTTCGGTCCATTCGCAAAGAATCAGACCTTCACGCGCGAGATAATCGTCAAAGCCGATGCTGTAAAGATCGTCCTCATCCTCGAGTCTGTAAAGATCAAAGTGAAAAATAGAAAGCGTATCGCCCCTATATTCGTTGACAACGGTATAGGTGGGGCTTCTGACCGAGGATACGGCAAACGCATCGGCAAAGCCACGGGTAAAGGCGGTTTTACCGACACCCATTTCACCGCGGAGCGCGATAAAGGCTTGGCGCACGTTGGCCTTTTTGAGTGCAAGACCGAGTGTGCGGCCGATTTTTTCGGTGTCCTCGGGGGCGTGTGAAAAATAGAAATTCATGCTGCGTTCCTCACGGTCAGTCAATTGAAGTGCCGTCAATACGCTCGGGGTGTCCCTTTTCGCCGAGCAAAAGCAACAGTGCGCTTTCGTATTCGCGCGCGGCGCGCTTGGCACGTGCGGTCGTTTTGGAAGCGTTTTGCGGCAAAACGGCGCGAAGCAGGGTGTTTTTTGGCGTATCGTCGGGATCGGTAAGCTCAAGTGCCGTGACGGTATAGCCATTCTTTTCAAGGCGCAAGAGGCGCAATGCGTCTGTCAGTGCCTCGCAAAGCTTGGTGCGCAATTGCGGGTGGCGTGCGGCAAATGCGAGCGGCTCGCACAAAAGATTATTGTTAAGTGCGCGGTGACAGCAGGGGGTGGAGAGAATGACGCGTGCACCGACCTCAATGCCTGTGTTCAAAACGATATCGGTCGCGATATCGCACGCATGCAAGGAGACGAGCAGATCGGGCGTTTTGTCCTTGGGCACACGGCGCACGTCGTCACAGCGAAATTCCATGCCGTCAAAGCCGAGCCCTTTTGCAAATGCACCGCATTCGTCAATCACGTTTTGCTTTAAATCCACGCAAAGCATGCGAACTTTGCGTGCGCACATAACGGTCAAATAGTGGTAAAGAGCAAAGCTCAAATAGCTTTTGCCGCAGCAGAGGTCGTAAACCGTCAGCTCGCCCTCTGCGGGAAGAGCGGGCATGATGTCGCGCACGTGCTCGAGAAAGCGGTTGATCTGACGGAATTTTGCCTGCTTTTTATCGTAGACGCGGCCGTCGGGCGAAGAGACGCCAAGCGCAATGAGAAAGGGCTCGTTGCCCGAAAGGAGATGCGCTTTTTTGCGGTCAATATCTTCGGTAACCTCGCGTTTTTCGTTACTTTCCGACAATGCACGGCGTAGCTTTTCAACGCCCGTCAGCGTGATTTTTCCTTTGCGCGAGCGCAGATAAAGCGCATCGCCCGAGGCGGTGTGCAGCTGGATCTGCATGTAAGAGGCATACCATTCGTCAAGGAGTGCCGAAAGCTCGTCGGCCTTGTAATGGCGGTGAATGACACGGCCGCCCGTCAGCACGCTTTCAACCGTCAGAAAAACATCGTTTCCGTGCTTGGCCATGCGTCCGCTTTGACGGACGGGAAGTGCGGCATCACTCGGCTTTGAGGCAGTCAGGCGCAAGAGCGCACCGCGCGCAAAGGCAAGCGAAAGAAGAGAGGTAAAAGGCTTTTCGTCCATGCTTCGACCTCAATGCTTGGATTTGAAGGAAAATTTGTTTTCTTCGCCGTTCATGATGCGCTTGATATTCGTGCGGTGGCAGAAGATGATCAGAAGCGCTTCGAAAATGGCGAGCAACAGACAAAGACCGTTGATGGGGTGGCCAAAGAAAAGGGCAAGTCTGTTCAAAAGAAGAGGATAAATAAGGGCAGTAATGACAGAACCGAGCGAAATGTAGCGAGCGAATGCCACGAGCAGGATGAAGATCAGAAGGAGCGGCAGAAGAACGATCGGGCTGAGCATGCCCACAACCGTGGCAAGACAAAGCACACCTTTGCCGCCGCGGAAACGGTAATAGATAGGCCAGATGTGACCGACGATGCAGAAAAAGCCCGCAATGTAACCACCGAGTCCTACGCTGAAAGCGTACTTACCGTAATAAAGCCCCATGAAAAGACCGCCGACAAGGACGGCAATCACGGTTTTCAGAATGTCGCCGAGCAAGGTGAAGAGCGCGGCCTTTTTGCCGTAGGTACGCATAACGTTTGTCGTGCCTGCATTGCCGCTGCCGTGCGTGCGCACGTCTTCGTTAAAGAAGAGCTTGGAAACGACCAAGGCAGAGTTAATGCTGCCGAGTAAGTACGGAACAATGATACAACCGAGCACGCTGACGATGCACACGGTAAGGGCTACGGTTTTATTGGGGAAGGTGCTGAAAAAAAGACCTTCTTGAAAAAGACTGAAAAAAGCGTTCATAAAAATCTCCTTTTCTGCTTCGTTAGGATTTTTTTCGTTTGAAGAGGCGGTGCATGCGCTCTTCGGCTGTGCGAAGGCGCGTGTCGGTTTCGTCCTTCAAATAGTCAAGTGAAAGCACCCGGCCGTTTTCTTCTGTGATGAGAAGTACGTCGTTTGGCTTGAGTGTGGGATAGTCGGCGCGCAAAAGGTGGCGGATATGCAGCGTTTCATCGTCACAGCACACCAAATAATCCCCTTCAATGCGGTCAACTGCGGTTTTGATCTTTTGTACCATAAATGACCTCTGCAAAGCAATTTTGAAAATCTCTTATCATTATACCAATATATTATAGAATTGTCAAGATTGGAATACCAAAAAGAAAGAAAAACATCACGTTTTTCATTGAAAAAAGAAGTTCGGTGTGTTATAATGAGAATATCTTTACGAAACACACGTCGAAAAAAAGAGGAAGGGCGGTATGAAAAATGAGTCGAAAACATATACTGAATATACTCAATGGCGAAGCAATCACCGAAATCGGTGTGTTGCCGCTTTCTTCCTGCCGCACCGTCAATGAACGCCTTTTTTTGCGGATCCCCTTTCAGGCGCAAAGTGTGATCCTTTTTTTGATTCCTTATTATACGGGAAAGGGCGAGAATTTATCCTCTTACGCCGTGTCCGAGGACTATCATTTTTACACGAAGGGGCTTTTTGAAAGAATTTGTCCCTTGCTTGAAAAAGCCTATGAGGGCGAAGCCTTTTGCGGCTTTTCGGATCATTCGCCGATCGACGAACGAGATGCGGTCCTCCGCACGGGGCTGGCTATCAAAGGCGATAACCGCTTACTGATTCACGACGTTTACGGCAGCTTTTTCTTCGTCGGTGAGCTTTTTTCAACGCTTTCGGCAGAAGCACTCGGCTATGATGGGGAAAAGGAAGTGCGTGAGTGCTTGCATTGCGGTGCGTGCCGCACTGCTTGCCCCACGGGAACGCTTATTTCCTGCGAGCGCACGTGCCTATCTGCGTTGACGCAGAAAAAGGGCGAGCTTTCCGAGGAAGAAAGGAGAATCATTCGCCAAAACGGGACGGCATGGGGGTGCGACGCCTGCCAAAACGTCTGTCCTTATAACAAAGGAACGATTACACCGATCTCCTTTTTTCACCGTGAAAGAGTGACTCGTCTGGAGAAAAGCAAGCTTCTTTCCATGGACGAGGAAAGCTTTGCGCGCCGTGCATTTGCGTGGCGGGGCAAGCAGACTGTTTTGCGGAATCTTGAGATTCTTGAGGAAGGCGAGGCGGTTTTTGATCGGTAAGGGTGGCCTATGAAAACCTATGAGGAGCTGGAGGAGGAAAACCGCCTTTTGCGGCGCGAGCTTTCCCGCTACAGAGAAGAGGGTGCGCGCGAGGAAGGTCTCGAATCGCGTACAAGCCGAAGCGACGAACGGCTTGTGGAAGCGAATGACCGATACGCGTCATACGAAAGCGGCAGTTATCTTGCTTTTTTGATCGACAATTTCCGAACAGGCTTTTTTTATCGGAATTTCCGCCGCATTTATCGTGTGTTTAAGCCGACAATGATCGTGGTGCGTGTGATCCGATGGCTGATGATCATTCTGACCATGGTGCAGGCAAGTGTGGTTCTTCTTTTTTTTGCTTTTCTTTCTCTGTTTATGCTTCCTGCTGTTTTTTTGATCACGCTGATCGTTTCTTTGCGCGTCCTTTGCGAACGGCGTGCCTTACGCCGACCGATCGCCGAGGCATTCGAAGGAAAAAAAGTGCTGATCTTTTTCTCGTCGGGGGCGAACAGCGCCTTTTTTGATCGGAATATGCGTACGCTTTTGCCCGATTATACGGTGATCGTGGTTGGGGAAGGCGGCAATCTTTTCGGTGACATTTACGTCGATGAAGATGGCAAAAAGAAGCGTTTTCTGACGGCCTACCGCGTGTCGGGCTCATATTACCGCATTCGACGCCACTATTATTTTTATCTGCGGAAGCGTTATTTTTCCAAGGCTTCTTCGGTTTCGATGATATATTAAAAGGAAAAACAAAAAAATTAAAAAAATCCGAAAAAACACTTGACATATGAAAAAAAGCATGCTATAATATGCAAAGAATCAAATCAATGATTCGCCGAAGTAGGACGTCCGTTCTCACCTTACCGCTACGAGCGCGTATGGTTCAGCCAGATTTTTCATAAACCTTTGTTTGTGGTATTTTTGTGCGTACGGATGTTCCGTACGCCATTTTTATTATGTGGAGGTGTAAGGTCATTAGCGCGAAAGAATTGCAAATCAATGATGAAATTCGTGTCAAAGAGGTTCGTGTCGTTGGTCCCGATGGGGAACAGAAGGGCATTATGAATCTTGACGATGCAAAAGAGGCAGCGTACTCCGCAGGCTACGATCTCGTACTGATCGCTCCCGCAGCAACGCCCCCCGTTTGCCGCATCATGGATTACGGTAAGTTCCGTTTCGAAAACGAGAAGAGAGAGAAAGAAGCACGCAAAAAGCAACAGATCGTTAAGGTCAAGGAAGTGCAGCTTTCCTGCCGTATCGATACACACGATTTCAACACGCGCGTCAATCAGGCACGTAGATTCCTGACCGACGGCGATAAGGTCAAAGCAATTATTCGATTCAAGGGACGTGAAATGGCACACATGGAAATCGGTCAGGAAGTTCTGAAGCGATTTATGGATGCCTGCGCGGACGTCGGCGGCTCCGAAAAGGGAATGATCACCGAGGGACGTTTCATGTCAATTGTGCTCTCACCCATCAAAAACAAATAATTTTGGTGCGACGGCGCATTTTATGAAAAAGTAAGGAGAAGAAACCATGGGAAAAATCAAGACTCATAAAGCATCGGCAAAAAGATTTTCGCTGACTGCAACAGGCAAGGTGAAGATGAATCACTCTCACCACCGCCACAACCTCGGTCTGAAGACCGCAAAGCGTAAGAGAAGCCTTCGTCAGGGCGCAATTCTCAGTGCCAGCATGACGCCTGCAATCAGAACCCTGATTCAGAAATAATTGGCGAATCAATCGAGTATTATTGGAGGATATAGAAAATGGCTAGAGTTAAAGGCGCAATGATGACGCGCAAAAGAAGAAAGAGCGTATTGAAGGCAGCGAAGGGCTATTGGGGTGCAAAGAGCAAGCATTTCAAGATGGCGAAGCAAGCTGTCATGAAGAGCGGCAACTATGCATTTGCAGGCCGCAAGATGAAGAAGAGAGATTTCCGTTCTCTCTGGATCACCAGAATTTCCGCACAGGCAAAGGCTTGTGGCATGAACTATTCCACGTTTATGCACGGACTCAAGAAGGCAGGCAACAACTTGAACCGCAAGATGCTTGCAGAAATCGCCGTGTATGACAAGGAAGCTTTTGCAGCTTTGGTTGAAATTGCAAAGCAGGCTCTTTGAGCATAATCGGTATGACCGCGCACGCGCGCGGTCATACCTTTTTTCATGATGCAATCATTCTATGAAGAAAACACCAGTGCCGTTATGGGGGTATGAGTATGGAGCTCGACCGTATGGAAGTTATTACGTCAAGAAAGAATCCTTTTCTTCTAAAAATGGCTTCCTTGCAGGAGAAAAAATACAGGGAAGAGCACAAGCTTTTTCTCGTGGAAGGCAAAAAGCTTGTGCATGAAGTCTTTCTTTCGGGACTTTTGCCCGAATTTCTTTTGCTTGCCGAAAGTCAATATGAGGAGCTGATGCCAAGGCTCGCATCACTCTGCAACTCTCTTGGCACGGATCTTCCGCGCGTTTTTTGCTTTTCAGATGCCTGTTTTGAAAAAATATCCACAGAAAAATCGCCGGAAGGCGTGATTGCTGTTCTAAAACATCTTGACTTTTTCAAAAAATGTATTAAAATATATGGTAGGCAAGATTTTGAAGGTGCAGGATGTGCAAACGAACGCATGCTCGCCCTTTACGATCTTCGTGATCCCTCCAACCTCGGTGCGGTGATGCGCAGCGCTTTGGCATTCGGAATCGAGAGAATCGTTTTTTGCGGTTCTTGCGTCGAGCTTTATAATCCCAAAGCCGTGCGTGCATCGATGGGGGCACTCTTCCGTCTGAATTATGCTTTCGTTTCTGATTTTTCGCTTTTTGCGGATCTGATGAAAGAAAACGAACGGCGTTTGTTGGCGGCCGAATTAACCGACCATGCAAAGCCGCTCGGTGATCTTTCGGTGAACCGAAGGGACGTTTTTGTGATCGGTAACGAAGGGCACGGAATCCCCCGTGAAATTTCCGCGCTTTGCAATGAAAGCGCATATATTCCGATCTCCGCAATGTCCGAATCCTTAAACGCATCGGTGGCGGCTTCCATTTTGCTTTGGGAGCAGTCAAAGAAGTAAAACCGTCAAGGAGTAGCAATGTTTTTCAAAAAGAAACGCGAGACACTTCTCTATATATGGCTTTCTCTGGCGTGTAAGCCGGGCACTACGACCTTTGCCCGTTTATTGAAGTGGAAGGATTATCGCGGCCCCGAAAGCGTTTATGAAGCATCGGACGAGGAGCTCGATCGGCTCTTGGGAAAGTCATCGTCTGCTTCGGAGGCCTTGAAGAATAAAGAGCTCGGTCAGGCGGAGCGTATTTTGAATTATTGTGAAGCGATGAATATCAAGATCATTGCTTACGGTCAAAAGGATTACCCCTCTTCTTTTGCGGCGATCCGCCGTCCGCCCGTCCTTCTTTATTGCAAGGGAGAGCTTCCGTGCACACCCTGCATGAAGGTTGGTGTGATCGGTGCGCGTGCCATGACTGCCTACGGCAAAAAGCACGCCTTTACGATCGCTTCCGCTCTTGCATCGGCAGGAGTTTGGATCGTCAGCGGTATGGCACGCGGCATTGATGCCGTAGCATCGGCGGGAGCCTTGTATGCCAAGGGTAATACCGTCGTTTTTCTCGGTTGTGGGATCGACCACGTTTATCCGCCCGAACACAGATTGCTTTCGCAGGCAATCGAGCATGCGGGCGCTGTTGTCTCCGAATACCCACCCGGTCACGCGGGAGATAAATACTGTTTCCCCGTGCGCAACCGTTTGATCAGCGCATTTTCGGACTGTGTCTTCGTTGTGGAGGGCGATTCGTCAAGCGGCTCGCTGATCACGGCTGATGCTGCGGTTACGCAGGGAAAACCTATATTTGCGTTGCCCGGCTCTGTGGACAGTGTCACAAGTGAGGCTCCGCGTATTCTGCTCAAGCGAGGTGCGCACGTGGCCGACTGTGCCGACGATATCCTCAGTGCGCTTTCCGAAGAATATCCCGCCGAGCTGATGGTTAAGGTTCTCGAGCATAAAGAGCCGTCTGTTTCGATGATTGATTCCGTGCTGGATGCTTACGGCATCATGAAGGAGCCGCCTCTCTTGCACCGTGATTTCGATGAAACGACGACCATCACAAGAGCTTCCTATAAAACAAGGAAAAGGCCGCAAGAGTGGCGCACGGAATCCAAAGAATCCAAAGAATCCAAAGAATCCGATTCTTTCAAAAGCGAAAGCACCGAAGGCGAGCCGCCGATCAAGCTGGCCGAGCCTATGCATTCGGTGTATCTTTCCATGCCAAAGGATAAGGAAGTGGGCTTCGATACCCTTTGCGAGCTCTTGCCGAGCGTGGACGGTAAGTCGCTGACAACCGCGCTTTCCCGCCTTTGTGTGCTGGGACTGGTTGATTCTTTGTCGGGTGAGCGGTATAAAAAGAAGTAAAAAACATACAATGAAACTGAAATTTTTCCAAACGGATGCGTCCGCTTGGTTGATCAATACAAAGAAAGGATTTTTCCTATGGCAAATCTTGTAATCGTCGAGTCACCGAATAAAGCGGGCGCCATTCGCTCTTATCTCGGTTCGAATTATATCGTCATGGCCTCTAACGGCCATATCCGCGATCTTCCCAAAAGCACCCTCGGTATTGATATTGAGAACGAATTTGAGCCTCACTATATCAATATCCGCGGCAAGGGGGATATCATCCGCGCGCTCAAAAAAGAAGCGAAAAACGCCAATAAGGTTTTTCTCGCAACAGACCCCGACCGTGAAGGGGAAGCTATTTCCTGGCACTTGGCTCATGAGCTCGGTATTCCCGAGGGCAAGGCCTGCCGCGTGACCTTCAACGCCATCACAAAGGACGTTGTCAAGGAAGCGATCAAGCACCCACGTACGATCGATCTCAATCTGGTCAATGCACAGCAAGCGCGCCGTATTCTCGACAGAATCGTCGGTTATAAGCTCAGTCCGTTCCTTTGGTCGCACGTGAAAAGCGGTCTTTCTGCAGGCCGTGTGCAGTCTGTGGCAACCAGAATCCTCGTGGAAAGAGAAGCGGAGATCCGCGCCTTCGTGCCGAGCGAATACTGGACGCTTGATGCCACGTTTGAAACGGCGGGCGGAGAAAAGCTGACCACGCATTTCCACGGAACCGATCAGAAGAAAATCAAGCCCGAATCGCGCGAACAGATCGATGCGATTCTCTCAGATCTTGCAGGCGCCGAGTATTCGGTGTCCGATGTGAAAAGGGCACGCAAATTCAAGAATCCCTCCGCACCCTTCAATACCTTCACCATGCAGCAGGAGGC
Source organism: Clostridia bacterium (assembly GCA_017501005.1). GTDB lineage: Bacteria > Bacillota > Clostridia > Oscillospirales > CAG-272 > UBA1740. The sequence continues at coordinate 3,927 of JAFVXT010000123.1, read as the reverse complement.
CTCGCGCAAGCTCGGCTTTCAAGCGCAGCGCATCATGAAGGTGGCGCAGGAGCTTTACGAAGGTATCGATCTCGGTCGTGAATTCGGCGGCGTACAGGGCTTGATCACCTATATGCGTACCGATTCGCTCCGCGTTTCTCCCGAAGCGCAGACGGCGGCCATTGATATGATTCGCGAGGAATACGGCGAAGAGTATTGCCCCAAAGCGCCCCGTCAGTACAAAACCAAGGAAACGGCGCAGGATGCGCACGAAGCCATCCGTCCGAACAACGTTCGCATTCAGCCCAAGCAGATCCGCAAGATGCTTACGGCTGATCAGTATAAGCTTTACAAGCTGATCTGGGAGCGCTTTGTTGCCAGCCAGATGGCGTCTGCCGTTTTGAATACGGTTGCCATCGACGTGAAGGGCGGAAAATATCTTTTCAAGGCCAATGGCTATACGGTGCAGTTCCGCGGCTATATGGCTGTTTATGACGATCAGAATTCCGATGATAATGCAAACGACGAAAACGGCATTCTGACCTGCTTGCCTGAGCTGACGGCAGGCGAATCTCTCAAGTATGAGTCGCTTTTACCGCAGCAGCATTTTACCGAACCGCCCTCCCGTTATACCGAGGCGTCTTTGATCAAGTTCCTCGATGAAAACGGTATTGGCCGTCCGAGCACCATCACCACCATCATTACCACTATTTTTGCGCGTAGCTACGTCAAGCCCGAGGGCAAATCGCTTGTGCCGACACCGCTTGCCGAAGCGATCACCAAATTGATGTGCGATCATTTTCCCGATATCGTGGACTATGAATTCACGGCGCAAATGGAAGATAAGCTGGACGATATTGAAAACGGGGGAGCCTCCGTGCTTGACGTTCTGAATCCTTTCTATGCGAGCTTTGCCGAAGCACTTGGCCGTGCCAATGCCGAAATCGGTGAAAAGAGCATCGTCATACCGCAGGAAGAATCGCCTTACGTTTGCGAAAAGTGCGGACGCAAGCTCGTGTATAAAAACGGACGCTTCGGACGCTTCCTCGCTTGCCCCGGCTATCCTGCTTGCCGCAATACCGTTGCCATCGATAAGGACGGCGCTCCTGCCGTGAAAAAGGAAGAGACCTTCGAAAAGGCAGATTTTAAGTGCGAGATCTGCGGCTCGGACGTGGTCAAGAGAAAAGGAAAATACGGCGAGTTTTTCGCGTGCGTCAATTATCCCACCTGTAAATTCACAAGACAGAAGCTGCAGTCAATCGGCGTTCCTTGCCCTGAGTGCGGTGCCGACCTTGTGATGAAGCGCGGCCGCGGAAAAATGCTTTTCTATAGCTGCGAGCGTTATCCTACCTGCCAATTTTCTTCGTGGGATCTTCCGCTTGCCGAAAAATGCCCCGACTGCGGAAAAATGCTTTTCCGCCGCAAGGGACGCAATATGATCGTTTGCAAGGAAAAGGATTGTAATTATAAGCGCGAATGCGCACCCGAAGTCGCAAAAAGCGACGAGGAGTTGAGCGAATGACCGAATCCGTACGCGTGATCGGCGGCGGTCTTGCAGGCTGCGAGGCTGCTTGGCAGCTTGCACGCCACGGTGTGCGCGTGACACTTTACGAAATGAAGCCGCAAAAGCGTTCTCCCGCCCACAAAAGCGATTCCTTGGCGGAGCTTGTCTGCTCCAATTCCTTGCGGGCGGCAGACGTGACGAACGCCGTCGGTCTTTTGAAAGAAGAAATGCGTCAGCTCGGTTCGCTGATTATGGAAGCGGCAGACAGCTCGCGCGTGCCTGCGGGCGGCGCACTGGCCGTGGACAGAAACGTATTTTCGGATTATATCACCGAAAAGATCAGATCCAATCCCTTGATCACCGTGGTTTCGGAGGAAGTGACGCGCTTGCCCGAGGACGGACTGACCGTTGTGGCAAGCGGCCCTTTAACCTCGGATGCGTTGGCGGAGGATATCGCGCGTCTGACGGGGGAAGAATCTCTTCATTTCTTCGATGCGGCGGCTCCCATCGTCGATGCGGAAACCATTGATCTCTCTATTGCCTTTTTTGCCTCGCGTTACGGTAAGGGGGACGGTACCGACTACCTGAACTGTCCGATGACAAAAGATGAATACGATGCTTTTTACGATGCACTCATTCATGCCGAGCGTGCACATCTCAAGGATTTTGATGAAGAAGAGCTGAAGGTCTTTGAAGGCTGTATGCCCATTGAGGTCATGGCCTCACGCGGATACGATACCATGCGCTTCGGGCCGATGAAGCCGGTTGGTCTTCCTCTGCCGTCAAGCGGCAAGGAAGCCTACGCCGTGGTGCAGCTTCGCCGCGAAAATGCAGAGGGGAGCATGTATAATCTGGTCGGCTTTCAAACGCATCTGACCTTTGCCGAGCAAAAACGCGTGTTTCGTATGATCCCCGGTCTTGCGAACGCCGAATTTTTCCGTTACGGCGTGATGCACAGAAATACTTATCTCAATTCTCCCGGCCGTTTATCGCCGACCTACCGTATGAAAAAAGCACCGCACCTCTTTTTTGCAGGGCAGATGACGGGTGTCGAAGGCTACGTGGAGTCTGCCGCATCGGGCATGGTTGCGGGCATCAATGCCGCCCGTGCTTTTCTTTCGCTTGACGAATTGGTCTTCACGCGCGAAAGCGTGATCGGCGCTCTTGCATTTCACGTTTCGGACGGTGAAAACACCGTTTTTCAGCCAATGAATGCCAATTTCGGTATTCTTGCATCCTTTGATACCAAAATCAAGGGCGGCAAGCGCGGGCGCAAGGAAGCCTATGCGCGCCGTTCACTTGATCTTATACAACATTACCGCAAGGAGCTGCCGCCGCTTGACTGATCGGCGGTAGGTATACTGTTTTTTTGAGTTTTAAGCCGCCATGGGGCGGCAGAATGGATTGGTTGATATGTCAGTTGGAAAAAACAATCAGGAATTGCAAAAGCGTATCGGTTATGCCTTTCGCGATCCGATGATTCTGCACCATGCGTTGACGCATTCCTCCTTTACGAATGAAGCCAAGATCCGCCACAAGGACGAGCCGTCGAACGAGCGGCTGGAATTTCTCGGCGATGCTGTGCTGCAGATCCTGGTCAGCGAGTGCCTTTACAGCCGCTATCCCGACGTCAGCGAGGGAATGCTGACCAAATTCCGTCAGCATCTTGTGTGCGAAGGCATGCTTGCCTCGATGGCGCGCAAAATCGACCTTGGCTCTTATCTTTCGCTCGGAAACGGCGAGGAAGCGCAGGGAAGAGAGCGTCCGTCAATTCTTGCCGATGCCTTTGAAGCACTTTTGGCGTCGGTTTACCTCGATGCGGGCGAGGACGGACTCGACCGTGCACGTGAGGTTCTGATGCGTCTGATGAGCAAGGAGATTGAAGCATGCGGTAAAAACCACGGCGGAGATTACAAAACCCATCTTCAGCATATCGTGCAGCAGGACGGCGCGGAAACGCTTGAATACGAGGTGGTGGATATCAAGGGCCCTGCCCATTCTCCGCGCTTTATCGTCAATGCCAAAATCAACAGTAACGTTGTGGGGCACGGCGAGGGCAGTACCAAGCGTGAAGCCGAGCAGCTGGCGGCCAAGGATGCGCTGCTTCTTTTCGGCATCAGCGAAGATGATGAATAATCAACCAAAACTAAAGAAGGTTTAGGTAAAAAAGATGTACTTAAAGTCACTTGAATTACAAGGCTTCAAGTCCTTTCCGAACCGTACGGTTCTGAATTTTGAACGAGGCGTGACCGTTGTCGTCGGTCCGAACGGAAGCGGAAAATCCAATCTCTCCGATGCGATGCGTTGGGTGCTCGGTGAGCTTTCGAGCAAAAACATCCGAGGCACCAAGATGGAGGACGTGATTTTCGGCGGTACCGATGACCGCCGTCCGATGGGATTTGCCGAGGTTTCGGTCTCCTTTGACAACTCAGATGAAAATCATG
>JAFVXT010000122.1 GCA_017501005.1 Clostridia bacterium | reverse complement strand
GTAACATGCAGTTCGGCGGCGACGACCAGTGGAGCAACATGCTGGGCGGCACGGAGCTGATTCGCCGCAAGCTCGGTAAAGATGCGTATGCCATGACCATCACGCTCCTTCTCAACTCCGAGGGCAAAAAGATGGGCAAAACCCAATCGGGCGCCGTTTGGCTTGATCCGAAGAAGACCACGCCCTTCGAATTCTATCAGTATTGGCGCAACGTCGGGGACGCTGACGTGCTCAAATGTCTGCGCATGCTCACCTTCCTGCCGATCGAAGAGATCGAGGCAATGTCCGCTTGGGAAGGCAGCCGCCTGAACGAAGCGAAAGATATTCTTGCTTATGAACTGACCAAGCTCGTACACGGCGAAGCCGAGGCCGAGGCCGCACGCGCCAGCAGCCGCGCCCTGTTTGCCGGCGGTGCTGATGCCGATATTCCGACCGAAAAGCTGACCGATGCCGACTTTACCGACGGCAAGATCGACATTCTCTCGATCCTCGTCCGCGCAGGGCTCGTTCCCAGCAAATCCGAAGCGCGCCGCGCGGTTGAGCAGGGCGGCGTTGCAGTTGACGGCGAGAAGGTCACCGATATCCGCAAGACCTACACGCGCGAAGAGCTGCAGGACGGCAAGGTCTTCCGCCGCGGTAAGAAGAATTTCAAAAAGGTAACGGTGTAAGCCGTTTGGTCACATAAAAACGACCGAAGTGCATATGGCACTTCGGTCGTTTTCTATCGGCAAAATCAGAAATAACATTTCTTCATATCATCAAGGCGTAAAAGCATGGGGCGTTGGCAAAAGCAGCGGATCATTGCTGATTTGCCGTGCAAAGAATTATTCGTCAAATTGCGACATATAAAGCTTATTGTAGATACCGCCGCGGGCGAGAAGCTCATCGTGCGTGCCCGATTCGGCAATATCGCCGTCCTTCATGACGAAGATGCAGTCAGCCTGCCGCACGGTGGAGAGGCGGTGGGCAATGACGATGCAGGTCTTCCCCTTCATGAGCGCGAGCATGGCGTCCTGCATGGCAAGCTCGGTGCGCGTATCGACGTTCGAGGTTGCCTCGTCGAGGATCAGCACCGACGCGTCGATCAGCATGGCGCGCGCGATGGTGAGAAGCTGCTTTTGCCCCTTCGAGAGATTGGTCGCATCGTCCGAAAGGACGGTATCGTAGCCGTCGGGCAAGCTCTCGATATACTCGTGCATATGAGAGGCTTTGGCCGCGCGGTAGACCTCCTCTTTGGTGGCCGACGGATTGCCGTAGGCGATATTTTCGTAGATCGTGCCGTGGAAAAGCCAGGTATCCTGCAAGACCATTGAGCAGGATGCGCGCAAGCTGTCACGCGTGAGCGAGGGCAAGGGCTTGCCGTCGATCTTGACGCAGCCGCTTTGCGGATCGTAAAAGCGCATAATCAGATTGACGATGGTGGTTTTGCCCGCACCCGTTGGGCCGACGATGGCCACCATTTTGCCGCGCTCGGCCTGCATGTTCAGCTTGTGCAAAATCACGCGCTCGGGATCGTAGCCGAAGCGCACGTCATGGAAGCTGATACGGCCGTCGGGGGCGGTCAGAACCTCGGCATCCGCACGGTCGGGCGTTTCCGCGGGCTCGTCAAGCAAGCGGAACACGCGCTCGGCGGCGGCAAAGGAGGACTGAAGCTCGCCGTACATATTGGCAATTTCATTGATCGGCCCCGAAAACTTGCGCGAATAGAGGATAAAAGAGGAAATACTGCCAAGCCCGATGCGCCCGAAGAGGAAGAGGAGCGCGCCGAACATACTGACAAGCGAGAGCGAGAGGTTATTGACAAAGTTGATAGCAGGGCCCGTAATCGTACCGAAGGCCTCGGCACGGGTGAAGGCGTCCACAGCCTCGTCGTTTTTTCGGTCAAAGCCCTCGAGCACGGCATTTTCCGCACAGTACGCCTTGATGGTTTTCTGGCCACCGACCATCTCCTCGATATAGCCGTTGAGCTCACCGAGCTTGGCTGATCTTCTTTTAAAGAGCGGGCGCGTGTGGCTTGTGATAAAGCGTGTCAAAAGGATCGAAAGCGGAATGGTGACGGCAAACACAAGCACGAGCACGGGAGAGATCACCAGCATCATCACAAGTGCGCCGACGATGGTGACGGCGCTTGTGGCGATCTGCAGAATATCGTGTGAAAGCGATTCGTTCACGGTATCGATATCATAGGAAAGCACGCTCAAAATATCGCCCGTCTGATAGCGGTCGAAGAAGCTGACGGGCAAGCGTGCCAGATGCTCAAAGACGTCACAGCGCATGCGATAGATGACCTTCTGTCCGATCACGGTCATCAAGGCGGCGGTTGCATAAGAAAAAAGAGCAGAAATCACGTAGATGACGATCATGCACAGCACAAGCGAGGTGACCGTCTCAAAATCCACGCTGCCCGGCACTTCACCGATGGCATCGATGGCAACGCCTGCAAGATAAGGGCCTGCCAGCGATAAAAGGTTACTGCAAACGACAAGGAAAATCGCCAACGCGAAAAGCCCCTTGTGCTGCCAGAGGTAAGGCAAGAGGCGGCGCAAGACGGCCGCCTTGCGCGGCTTTGCATTGCTTTCAGTTTGCACCTTCTTCGTCAAAAGAACCACCTCCCATCTGCGTTTCATAGATCAAGCGGTATTCTTCGCAACTCTCAAGCAGCTCTTCATGACGGCCGATGCCGATGGTCTTGCCCTTGTCAAGCACGAGAATGAGATCGGCATGGCAAACCGAGCTGATGCGTTGCGCGACGGTCACGGTCGTGCTTTCGCCGTAGCGTTCGCGCAAAGCGCGGCGCAGACACATATCGGTGCGGTAATCGAGGGCGCTTGACGAGTCGTCGAGTATGAGAATATCGGGATCGCCCGCCAGCGCACGGCTGATGAGCAAACGCTGACGCTGACCGCCGCTCAGATTCGCGCCGCGAATGCTGAGCGGTTCGTTCCAGCCCTCGGCCTTTTCGTTGATAAATTCGGCGGCTTGTGCCGAACGTGCGGCGCTTTCGCGCTGCTCCTGCGTCAGATCGCGGAAGAAGTTGACGTTTTCGGCAATGGTGAGCGCAGGCACGAAATCGTTTTGGAAGACCACGCCGAAGCGCGCGCGCAGCTCGTGCAAGGGGATCGAACGGATGTCGCGCCCCTCTAAGAGAATCTCGCCCTCGTCGGCATCGTAGAAGCGGCACAAAAGCTGAATGAGGGTGGTTTTGCCCGAGCCCGTACCGCCGATGATGCCGAGCGTTTGGCCCTTTTGCAAGGTGAAGGAAATGCGGTCGAGGTCGGGCTTCTTTTTATGGTAGGAAAAGGACACATGACGAAACTCAAGATAGGGCGCGTCCTCTTTTTTCTCCTGCGGCGGCAAAAGCGGGAGAGCGTCTCCGTATGCAAGCACGTCCGCCACGCGCTTGGCCGAGGCCATGCCGCGCGAGGACATGATGAACACGCGCGTGACGGCCATCATGGCCGTCAGAATCATGGTGAAGTAGTTGAGAAATGCAAGCAGAACACCCGGCTGCACCGCGCCGCTATTGAGGCGGTACGCACCGACAAGAATGACGGCCGAAAGACCGATGTTCAAAATCAAGGTGTTGGTCGGGCCCGTGATGCCCATCGTGATGCCCGCTTCTCTGCTCTTGCGCGAAAGCGAACCTGTCACACGCGCAAAGCGGCCGATCTCATCGTCGGTCTTGGAAAGCGCGCGGATCACGCGCACGCCCGTGACGTTTTCCTGGATCACGCGCGTCATATCGTCAAGACATTCCTGCTGTTCGCGGTAAAGCTTGATGCCGCGCCGCGAGACGAGCGCGGTGACAAGTGCGATAAAGGGCATAAGCACCACGAACACAAGTGCCATCATCGGATCGAGCATGGCGGTGATGATGATGCCGCCGATCAAGAGGATCGGTGCGCGAATGCCGATGCGCTGGATCTGCGCAATGAATCGATTGATGTGGTATGTATCCGAGGTCAGGCGCGAAATCAAGGTCGGCAAGGAGCATTCGTCGGTCTGCGCGGCCGAAAGATGCAAGGTCTTTTCAAAAAGATCGTGCCGCAGCGCGCGCGTCGTCCGCCCCGCCGCCACCGCCGACGTGCGGTTTGAAAGAACGTTGAAGGACAGTGCCGTCAAGGCGCAAAGCACCATCACACCGCCCCAAAGCACAACAAGCGATACCCGCTTGGTCGGCACGATGTTATCGATCAGGTGCGTCAAAACCAGCGGAATCAGAAGATCCGCAATCGACGCAATGAATTTCAGCGTCACCGCAAGTGCCACAAGCGCACGCTGCGGCTTCAAATAATGCAAAAGCGTTTTCAAAAAAGTCTCCCCCGACAATCACAAGATCCAAGGTGTTTCAAAAATTTTACTGACGGGATAAGTATAGCATAAAACCAAACAGCACGCAATACCTCAAAAACAAAAAATCCGCTTTTTTTATTTTTTAACGGCTTTTTCGAAAAAAGCACTTGACAAACGAGTCTCATCATGATAAAATAGATAGGCTTTGAAAATATCTTGCACCGAGATGCGGCTCAGTTTGGTAGTGATCGAGTCAAAAACAGTTAGTAACTGTTTTTGATGAGTGAAAGCCCCAAGCAGTGAGCGCGAGACCGCAAGGCAACGCGCGGTTTCGGGCGATCATGCGACGGCGTGTTCAGCCCTCTGGGCGCGCGGTAATCAAAACACAAAATTCGTTAGTAGAATAAATTAAAAAACTAAATATTTCGAGATGTGGCGCAGTTGGTAGCGCGCTTGCTTTGGGAGCAAGATGCCGCAGGTTCGAATCCTGTCATCTCGACCAAAAAAGGAACACCTCCGCTTTTGCGGGGGTGTTCCTTTTGTCGTGATGATGTGGTGAGAACCTGCCAGCAAACCGCCGCTCTACCTTCCATGTTTTTTGCAAAGCCAAGTGCGGGTTGCCAGTTCGCCAAAGGCGAACTACGCGGTTCTGAATCCTGTCATCTCGACCAAAAAAGGAACACCTCCGCTTTTGCGGGGGTGTTCCTTTTGTCGTGATGATGTGGTGAGAACCTGCCAGC
>JAFVXT010000010.1 GCA_017501005.1 Clostridia bacterium | reverse complement strand
GACGGAATGAAAACGCGGCGTTTCATTTTTCTCGTCAAGGCGCACCTTGACGCTGCCGGCCAGAGGACGGATCTCGATAACCGTACCGACTCCGTCGGGGGTGGATACCGTCGCACCAACGCGGGGCGAGGCCTTGAGCGCTTCTTCATAGGCTTCGTGCTCGTAACGCAGGCAGCACATCAATCTTCCGCAGGAACCCGATATTTTGGCCGAGTTCAAGGAAAAATTCTGTTCTTTTGCCATTTTGATGGACACCTGCGCAAAGTCCGAAAGAAATTCGGAACAGCAGAAGGGACGGCCGCAGCTGCCGAGTCCACCCATCATTTTGGCTTCGTCACGAATACCGATCTGCCGAAGCTCAATGCGAGTGCGGAAAATAGATGCAAGGTTTTTGACAAGCTCGCGGAAGTCAACGCGCCCTTCGCTTGTGAAATAGAAGAGAAGCTTGCTGTTGTCAAAGGTGTATTCGACGTCAACGATCTTCATTTCAAGATTGAATTTTTTGATACGCTCCTCGCACACAAGCGCAGCTTCGGCCTCCAGCTTGCGGTTGCGTTGGTTGTGCTCAATGTCTTCGGGGGTAGCCGCACGAAGAATCTTTTTGAGCGGAGAAACGATCTCGCTTGCGCGGATGGGGCGGTTGGCGATGGTGACGTTTCCGAATTCCGTGCCGCGGCTGGTTTCAACGATGACTGCCGTTCCCAGCGGATACAGCTTGCCCGCAGGATCGAAATAATAAACCTTGGCGTTCGTACGGAAGCGCACACCGACAATTTCAACGGTAGGAACGCTTTCGTCGAGCTTTTGCGCTGCAAGAGAATCGAAGGTATCGAGCACGTCCTCGGCGGTGGGCTCTTTTTCTATTGTTGCTTCAGGGACCTTTTGAACGGTCTCTTCTTTGACCTCACGCACGCCTTCTGCCGGGCGATTGCCCTTTCCGCGGTGGTGGCGGCGCTTGTGAAAATGCTTTTTGTCGCCGTTTTTACCCGGGTTTTGGTTCTTTTGTGCGTGTTCGTTCGGTTTGTTGTTTTTTTGTTCGTTCGGCATATTGATTCGCTTTCTCCCGTCGGCGTCATTCAGACGAAACGACGGGTATATAAATCGTTGGGAAGTGAGGATAAAAGGGAGGAGATATTGGCATTGAACGTGCAGGCAAATTCCGCATCGGAAACGGCGCTGTATAGCTCAAGCAGGTAAAGAATGCTCAAGGATTCCGCCACTTCTTTGGCGCCTTCACGGTCTGTATGGTAGATCAGCTCCGCCTCTTCGTCGCGCTTGAGGACAAGCAGATCGCGCAATGCCTTTGTCAGCTCTGTCAAAGCAAAGAGAAGCTCCTGACGCTTTGTCGGCAAAAGCGCAAGCCTTTTCGAAAGAGATGAATAAGAGGCTTTTGCGGTCAAGGCGTTCAAAATACTGTCTGTGATCTCGCGTTCCTGCATCAGCGAAGCGGTTGCCTTGCTATCCAAAAGCGAAAGTGCGCGGCCAATGGTGCCATCGGCGGCAAGGAGCACCGTTTGGAAGGTGCGGTCATCTTCGTCCTTCAGCTTTCTTGCCGCAGGTGACGCGGCAATCAAATAGCGCTCAAGCTCTATGGCCGAAAAGCTTTGCATTTTGACGGTTTGCACGCGGCTTTTGATGGTAGGTAAGACCGTATCGGATCGCGTGGCCAATAAAAACACAAAAACGTGAGGCGGCGGCTCTTCGATGCTGACAAGCAATGCGTTCTGCGCCTCGGTCGTCAATGCTTCGGCGCGATCGACGATATAGATTTTATTTTGCATCTCGGTGGAGCTTAAATGCATGTCCGCACGCATGTCACGGATTTTTTCAATCCCGATGGTGGCACGGTCCTCGCGGTCGACGTACGTCACGTCAACGCAAAGACGGTTTAAAATTTTTTTGCATGCGGGGCATTCCGTGCAGGGAAGCGCATCGGCGTTTTTCTTTTCGCAGCAAAGCGCGGCAGAAAGGAGCGTGGCAAAGGTTTTTTTGCCGCTTCCTTCCTTGCCTTCTATCAGCAAGGCGTGCGGAAAACGTCCTTGTATCACGGAAGTGCCAAG
>JAFVXT010000121.1 GCA_017501005.1 Clostridia bacterium | reverse complement strand
TGAGGTCCCCAGTTCGAATCTGGGTAGCAGCTCCAAAAACAAAAGCACTTCTTATGAAGTGCTTTTGTTTTTGAAACGATGTTTGCCCTTGCGGGCAAGTGATGTAGCCTTCGGCAGTGATGTTCACTGCGTGAGTGATGTTTCGCCTTGCGGCGAAGTGGGCAAACATCACAATTCTATCTGACCACGTCGAATGCCGAGAGCGCGGCGAAAAAACGCATATAAAATTTTGAAATTCGTTAGAATTTCTACCTTAAAGGACCGCTTTTACCATCATTTTTAATGGCAAAGCGGTCTTTCTGTATATTCCTTTTTTGCGTTTTTGTTCTGCGCTAAATGAACTATCCTCTTTGAAAAATGAAGTGCACTGACGCACAGGAAGTGGGTTGCGAAGCAACTCGTGAAGCAGGGCTTCGCTCTATGAATAGAGCCTTCGGCGCACGGAGAAGTTAGCAGGGCTTTGGTTCGCGGTGCTTCCCGACCGAAAGGATTTTTCTTTTACTTTTCGCGTGCCCGGAACAGCTGCTTTTTCATTTTGCCCCGGCAATACCCCTCTTCTTTCATTATTGCCTCGTTTCAAGGCATAAAAAGCCCCAAAAATGAAGGATTGCTTTTTAAAAAATGCAAATTTCATTTTTATTTTCCTCTTTTTTCAAGTTATTTGCAATTTATTGAAAATATTTTTGCAATTTCGATTGACAAACACTTCATTTTTTGCTATAATATAATTTAAAGTATATAAGGAACTATATTTTTATAATTAAGGAGAGAAAGTCATTATGCTGGAGCTATCGAATAAAACCAATCTCCTGGAGCAGAAATCCTACCATTATTCTTTGCAGGATGTGGAGGAACCGAACCTCTACCGCGAGATATACAACTACGACGAGGTGCCGCGTGTGCCCTTCAACCACCGCCGCGTGCCGCTCGGTATGCCGAGCGAGATATGGATCACCGATACCACCTTCCGTGACGGCATGCAATCGCGCGCGCCCTATACGGTTGAGCAGATCGTCGAAATTTACAAGCTTCTTTCGCGCCTCGGCGGCCCGAAGGGCATCGTCCGCCAAACCGAATTTTTCGTCTACAGTGAAACCGACCGCCGTGCCCTTGAAAAGTGCATGGAGCTTGGTCTTCCTTTTCCCGAGATCACCACGTGGATCCGCGCGACCCTGCAGGATTTCAAGCTTGTGAAATCGCTCGGCATCAAGGAAACGGGTATTCTCGTTTCCTGCTCGGACTACCACATTTTCAAGAAGCTGGGCATGACGCGCGGTCAGGCGCTTGAGCATTATAAAAAGACCGTCTATGCCGCTCTGGAAATGGGCATCCGTCCGCGTTGCCATCTGGAAGATATCACACGCGCCGATTTCTACGGATTCATTCTTCCCTTCGTTTACGAGCTGCAGAAAATGGGCGATGAAGCAAAAATCCCCGTCAAAATGCGTGCCTGCGATACGATGGGCTACGGTATCCCCTTCGGTGACGTTGCGCTGCCCCGAAGTGTGCCCGGCATCATTTACGGTCTGAACCACTATGCCGACGTGCCGAGCGAAATGATCGAGTGGCACGGCCATAACGATTTTTATAAGGCCGTCGCAAACGCAACCTGCGCATGGCTTTACGGCGCTTCCTCTGTCAACTGCTCGCTCCTCGGCATCGGCGAGCGCACGGGTAACGTGCCGCTTGAGGCCATGGTCTTTGAATACGCTTCTCTGCGCGGCACAATGGACGGCATGGACCCGACCGCCATTACCGATATTGCCGAATACTTCAAGCGCGAAACAGGCTACGTGATTCCGCCGATGACACCTTTTGTTGGTGAGAATTTCAACGTTACGCGCGCAGGCATTCATGCCGACGGCATGATGAAGGACGAAGAGATCTATAACATCTTCAATACCGAAAAGCTTCTGAACCGCCCCGCCTCCGTCACCATCACCAACACGTCGGGACTCGCCGGTATTGCCTACTGGCTCAACCAGCACTATCGCCTCGAAGGCGCAGACCGCGTGAAAAAGCAGGATCCTATCGTTTTGCACATCAAGGAATGGGTGGATCAGCAATATACAAACGGCAGACAGGTGGCCATCTCCACCGAAGAGCTTGAAATGCTCACCCAGGAGTTTACCACAAGCATTCAAACCAACGACTGAAAAAAGAGGAATAAATCAATGGGATTGACTATCGCACAGAAAATCATCAAAAACCACTTGATCTCAGGTGAGATGAAGGTGGGCGAAGAAATTGCGCTTCGCATTGACCAGACCTTGACGCAGGACGCAACGGGCACCATGGCTTATCTTGAATTTGAAGCCATCGGCATTCCGCGTGTCCGCACCGAGCTTTCGGTTGCTTACATTGACCACAATACTTTACAATCAGGCTTTGAAAACGCAGATGACCACCGTTACATTCAGTCGGTTGCCAAAAAATTCGGCTTGCGCTTCTCGCGCCCCGGCAACGGCATCTGCCACCAGGTCCATCTCGAACGCTTCGGCCGTCCCGGCAAAACGCTGATCGGCTCGGATAGCCACACCCCCACGGGCGGCGGTATCGGCATGCTCGCCATGGGGGCGGGCGGTCTTGACGTTGCCGTTGCGATGGGCGGCGGTGCCTACTATATCACCATGCCGAAAATGTATCTCGTGCGCCTTTCGGGCAAGCTCTCACCTTGGGTCAGTGCCAAGGACGTCAGCCTTGAAATTCTGCGCATTCTCTCGGTCAAGGGCGGTGTTGGCGCCATCATCGAATGGGGCGGCGAAGGGATCAAAACGTTGACGGTTCCCCAGCGTGCCACCATCACCAACATGGGCACCGAGCTTGGTGCCACCACGTCGATCTTCCCCTCGGACGAGGTCACACGCGAGTTTTTGCGTGCGCAGGGCCGCGAAGAGGATTACGTGCCGCTTGCATCGGATCCCGACGCCGAATACGACCGCATCATTGATATCGATCTGTCCTCTCTCAAGCCTTTGCTTGCTTGTCCGCACAGCCCCGATAATATCAAAACCGCAGAAGAGCTTTCAAAAACCAAGGTTGACCAGGTTTGCATCGGCTCATGCACGAACTCCTCGCTTGCGGACCTTTTGAAGGTTGCCGCCATTCTGAAGGGCAAGACGATCGCCGAGGGTGTCAGCCTCTCGGTCTCGCCCGGCTCCCGCCAGGTGCTCACCATGCTCTCCGAGTGCGGTGCGCTTGCCGACATTCTTTCCTCGGGCGCGCGACTGCTTGAATGTGCTTGCGGTCCTTGCATCGGCATGGGCTTTTCGCCCAATTCCGCAGGTGTTTCTCTGCGTACCTTCAACCGTAACTTTGAAGGACGAAGCGGCACGAAGGACGGACAGGTCTATCTCGTATCGCCTGAGGTTGCGGCCGCTTCCGCTTTGACGGGTTACATCACCGATCCTCGCACGCTCGGTGAAGAGCCGACCGTCATTTTGCCGAAGGAATTCCGCATTGACGATTCCGCAGTTCTTCTGCCCGCCGACGAGGAAGAGGCGAAGAATCTGGAAATTCTCCGCGGTCCGAACATCAAGCCCTTCCCCGAAACCAGACCGCTGACCGATGCAATCGAAGCACCGCTGACGCTCAAGGTCGGTGACAACATCACCACCGACCACATCATGCCCGCAGGTGCCAAGATCCTTCCCTATCGCTCGAACATTCCTTATCTTTCCAAGTTCTGCTTTGCCGTCTGTGACGAAAGCTTTGCAGAGCGAGCCAAGGCAAACGGCGCCTCCATCATCGTTGGCGGCACAAACTACGGGCAGGGCTCTTCGCGTGAGCACGCAGCTCTCGTACCGCTTTATCTCGGCGTGCGTGCCGTGGTTGCCAAGAGCTTTGCGCGTATCCACGCGGCCAACCTCATCAACGCGGGAATCATTCCCTTTACGTTCAAAAACGAGGCCGACTACGATCGCCTGACGCAGGGAGACTCCCTCGTCATTGACTCTCTCTTCAACGCCCTGAAAACAGGCGAGGCTACGCTGAAAAATCAAACGACCGGTGAAGAAATCGCCCTCGCTTGCTCCTTCACCGAACGTCAGATCGACATTCTCAAGGCAGGCGGACTTCTCCCCTACACAAGAGGTTAATCCAATTTTTATCAGGAAAGGAATCATCATGACCAAAATTGCAATGAAAACGCCGCTCGTTGAAATGGACGGCGACGAAATGACCAGAATCCTTTGGAAGCAGATCAAGGACGAGCTGCTCCTTCCCTTCGTTGATCTCAAAACCGAGTATTACGACCTCGGTCTCCCCGAGCGCGAGCGCACCCGTGACCAAGTGACCTTTGACGCCGCTTATGCCAACAAAAAATACGGTGTGGCCGTCAAATGCGCCACCATCACCCCGAACAAGCAGCGTGTCGAGGAGTATAACCTCTCGGAAATGTGGAAGAGTCCGAACGGCACCATCCGTGCAATTCTTGACGGTACGGTCTTCCGTGCCCCGATTCTCCTTGACTCGGTCAAGCCCGCGGTGCGCAACTGGAAAAAGCCGATCACCATCGCCCGTCACGCTTACGGTGACGTTTACCGCGCCACCGAATACCGCGTTCCCTGCGAAGGAAAAGCGCAACTTTTGTTTACAGATAAGGACGGCAACACGCTCTTCAACGAAACCATTTACGATTTCGAATGCGGCGGCGTTTTGCAGGGCCAGTACAACAAGGATTCCTCCATCGTTTCCTTTGCGCATTCCTGCTTCCGCTATGCGCTTGATACCAAGCAGGATCTGTGGTTCTCCACCAAGGATACCATCTCGAAGCAGTACGACCAAACCTTCAAGCTGACCTTCGAGGAG
>JAFVXT010000120.1 GCA_017501005.1 Clostridia bacterium | reverse complement strand
TTTTCGCTATCGGTCTTTTCGCCCGAAAGTCTTTTCTTTGCTTCCTCTACGCTCTCGCCTTCCTTGGCAAAGAGAACCTCGACGCACTTGTCGGATACCTTTTCGAAGCCTTCAACAACTCCGGTTTCGATCTTCTTGTATCCTTCAACGACACCGTTCTCTATCTTCTTATATCCCTCAACTACCTTTTCTGCGATCTTTTCATTTGTTTCTACAAATTTAGACATAATTGTTATCTCCTTTTCTGATTTTGTGACTGTATTATAACAAGCGTTTGTTTTTGATTTTTTGATGAATTGTTTGCGTTTTGTTAATCCTTCATTTTTTTAAGATCGCATCATCTCTTCGGACAAGCGCAATATTTCGGGTGTCAGCTCTTCTCTTTTTTTGCGCGCGATCCGCTTGTATAGCGGATAGGCGGGAATCATCAGAAATGTGCCGCCGATCATAAAGAGTGCCGTGAGCCAAGCCGCACCTGCAAGCACGTCGAGCGCAAAGCACAAGCCGATGCCGAAAATAAGCGCACCGATTACCCCGATGCAAAGGCTTTCTAAAGTACCTGCCGTCTGCACACAGCGGTCGAGCCGCTTGAGCCTTTCAAGACGGCTTTCTTCATGCGGCACGTATTTTCTCCTGATGCTTTCGATTTCCTTGTTTCTTGCCGCCGAATAGTTATAACGAAACGTATTGTTTTCCATAAAGCTCCTGCCTCTTTCGTGTCATTGTGATACTATTTTACAATACCGATTTTTGCGTTTTGTTTTGAAATTGTTGCTGAAATGTTATCAAACAGTTTTTTCTGCAAAACAAAAAAGGCCTTACACGGCATCCTGCCTGATTGCAGATCAGCCGCACAAGCGCCTTTTTTACACGTTTTTCACTGTCCGATCGAATGATGATCGTCTGTAGCGGGATTATCGATCAACGTGCCGTCCTCGCAAAAGCGTGAGCCGTGGCAAGGGCAATCCCACGAATGCTCCGCACGGTTATATTTGAGCGCACAGCCAAGGTGCGGACAGCGTGGAACGGTTGGTGTGAGAAGCCCGACGGCAGATTCAAGGATATTGACCGCAAGCTGCGGACGGAGCATTCTGCGCTGCGGCGAAAAAAGCTCGGCAAAACGATTCTTCTTACCACACACAAGACAAGTGAGAATGTCAGCGCAGGCCATGGCGTTCGTCATGCCCCATTTATTGAATCCCGTTGCCACGTAAACGTCGGGGAGCGAACGCGCATACTGCCCGATATACGGCATACCGTCAAGGGTCATGCAGTCCTGCGTCGCCCACTCACCCACCTTTTCTGCGCTTGGATAGTGCTTTCTTGCAAAGGCCTCAAGCTCTTGAAAGGAACTTCCCTTCTTGCCTGTACGGTGTCCACCGCCGCCCAAGAGCAAAAGATCGCCGTACCGACGAAACGAAAGCCCCCGATCGCACTCGTCCACGTACGTACCGTGAAGATTCTGCGCGCCGCGCAAGGCAAGAACGTAAGAACGGTGCTGGTATAGCTTCAAGGGGTACAAGCCGTGCTTATTGAGCATGGGAAAATGCGTTGCCACGATCAGCTTCCGATAAAAAACCGTGCCGTTTTCTGTGATGGCCTTATACGGCATCACAGAAAGCACCTTGGTATGCTCATAGATCGGCAGATCTTTAGCAATCGCATATAAGAATTTCAGCGGTTGAAGCTGTGCTTGATCCCGAATGCCAACCGCCCCCGCCACCTTGAACGGCAGCTCGGAGGCATCGGAAAGTGTCTCCTTCATGCCAAGGCTTTCAAGTGCGGCAATCTCTTTTTCGATCTTCGCCCGACTGTGAAGAGCATAAACGTAAGAATCGCTTTTTTCATAATCGCAGTCAAGATTTTGGCAAAGGTGAGCGTATTCTTCATTTGCCCTCATCTGCGCTTCCAGGTAAAGCCGCGCACTTTGCACACCAAAGCGACGGATCAACTGATCGTAAATCAAGCCGTGACCAAGAGTGATCTTTGCGGTCGTATGCCCCGTAATACCGCCGCCGATCCTATCCTTTTCCACGAGCACGCAATCCACGCCCGCATTTTTGAGCCGGTAAGCACACAAGATCCCCGCAATGCCGCCGCCGATGATCAAAACCTCTGTTTTTTTGTTTCCCTCGAGTGTGCCAAAGCGCACTTCCGACAGTTCCCTCTCCCAAAGCGATTCCATCATTCCCTCTCTTTACCGACAAAAGCTATTATTTGCGTCCGTACATTCTCTGTTTCGGTCTTTAAAGAGCAAAATATTCTTTCATATTTACACATGTTGACCTCCGTTTTCGTATTTACGGTCAGTATTTCCCGAAGCGCTGAAAGTATGATTTTCTTCGCTTCGCAAAAATTCATTTTTTTTTCAAAAGCACTTGACAAAAGAAAAATCGTGTGGTATAATCATGGAAAATAAACGCAACGAAGCGGAATAGTATGCAAAAATCTTCACTTTCAGAGAAATGCCGGATGGTGCGAGGCATAGGAAGCGTTTTGCCGAACTCACCGCAGAGCGGTTGCCGTGAAAGCAAAAATAGCGGCAAACGGGAACTCCCGTCACAGAGTTAAGATGTGTCAGCATCTAAAGTGCATCCTGTTTGGATGAAGAAGAGTGGTACCGCGGAAACAGTACGAGTAACGTTTTCGTCTCTTTCATCAACAAAGAGATGAAGGCGTTTTTTTGTTGATATCGATCCTGCCTTATATTTTATATTTTGAAAGGGAGTTTTCAAAAATGAGAAGAATCACCGTTGCAGACATTACGCTGAAAAAGCTTTCGGAAGATCGTGCAGTCTCACTGCTCTTCCGCGAAAAATCCGCCATTGCCAACTGTGCAGACAGCCTTGGCGCCGATGCCATTGAGCTTCCCGCAGTTAAGAATGCTCGTGAGGATTCCATCATCTATAAAACCATTGCCAAGAACGTGCAGAATGCCGCCCTTGCCATTCCCGTCGGCTTTGATGAGAATGGTGTTTCCGTGGCCTTTGAATGCATCAAGGATGCAAAATTCCCTCGTCTTCAGATCGAGCTGCCAGTCTCCACCATTCAGATGGAATACACGTATCACGTCAAGCAAGCGAAAATGCTTGAAAAGATCGTCGCGCTCACCAAAGCCGCCAAAGCGCTTTGTGCTGACGTGGAATTTTGCGCTTTGGACGCCACGAGAGCCGATGAAGAGTTCCTGATCGCAGCAGCAAAGGAGGCCGAGGCAAACGGTGCTACGGTCATTACCGTTTGCGACGATGCAGGCATCTCCACCCCCGATCAGATCGCCGCCTTGGTCGCCAAGGTCAAGGCATCTGTCGGCGTGCCCGTTTGCGTTCTCCTCTCTGACCGTATCAACATGGCAGTCGCCTCCGCATTCTCGGCCATTGCAAACGGTGCTGACGGACTGAAATGTGCCATGATCGGCAAAGACGTTCTTTTGAGCGGAGAAATCTCCGATGCCGTCAGTACGTGCGGCGCGCAAATCAATGCGGAGATTCATCTGAACAACACCAAGATTCATGCCAGCATCGACGACATGCTCTCCAGCATCAGCCATGACGATGCCGTTACCGAAAGTACTGTCAGCGATAAGAAAAAGATCCTGCTCGATGCGGATTCTTCGCTTTCGCAGGTCGCCCAAGCAGCCGCACTTCTCGGCTATGAGCTTTCGGATTCGGATATCGGAAACGTTCAGAAGGCTCTGGCACAGGTCTGCGAAAAGAAGGGCGCTGTCGGCGCAAAGGAATTTGAAGCATTGATCGCAAGCTCCGCCATGCAGGCGCCTTCCACTTACCACTTTGAAACCTACACCACCACAAGCAGTAACGTATCGAACGCCATGACGCAGATCACGCTGAAGCGTAACGGCGAAATTCTTTGCGGTGTCAGCGCGGGCGACGGTCCGATTGATTCCGCTTTCCGTGCCATTGAGCAGTGCGTCGGCCACCACTATGAGCTGGACGATTTCCAGGTGCAATCGGTCACCGAAGGAAAAGAAGCCCTCGGCTCTGCCCTTGTCAGACTCCGCTACAACGGAAAGCTTTATTCGGGCAACGGCACGTCAACCGATATTGTGGCGGCAAGCATCAGAGCATATATCAACGCACTGAACAAGATTGTCTTTGAGGAGGCATAAAATGAAGATCGTATTTTCCACAAAGAACGTCAAGCGGCCTTCATTTCTTGACAGCTGCCGTTATGCCTACGACTATGGCTTTGACGGCTTTGAAATCTTTGACGCCATCAAGGAGCGCAATCGCTACTATGATAGCATTTTGAGACGCGACCGCACAGCCGACGCCAAAAGAAAGCTCGTCAACAGAAACCTCGCCGTCTCCGCACTGCGTATGCCCGCCCCTCTTGAAAGTGACGAGATAAGCGCAGAAGCCGTTTTGAATTACGTTGAGATGGCATCCGTCTCGGGTGTGGCAAACGTGATCGTCAGAATTGAGGAAAACACCTCCTTCGAGCTTTTGGATCAAAAGCTGTCCGCCGCAATCAAGCGTGCGGAAGGTGCTGACGTCAATATTCTTTTCGAAACCGTCGGTTATCTTGCAAACACCGAAAACGTGATCGGTATCATCAATCATTTTGCTTCTGCCGCCATCGGTGCTTCATGGAACGTCAGAGGCACGTATTTCCACGCAGGCGAAACCGCTGAGACCACCATCAAAACCCTGGGCGCATACATCAAATACGTGCGCCTCGGCGATATGAAGGACGGCAAGACGGTTCTGATCGGTGAGGGCGATCTCGAGGTGGAGAAGCTGCTTGGTGCTCTCTCCTCTCTCAATTACGACGGCTTTATCTGTGCCGCATGGAATGAAGAGATTGACGATGCCGATATCGTTCTCACGCATTTCAAGAACTATATCTCCTCCTTGAACCGTGAGAAGAAGACCTTCGACCACGCTTATTACAACCGCGCCAGAACAGGCACCTTCGTCTGGAAGAAATATGACATCATTGAGGCTACCTTCTCGGACGTTCTCGATACTATGGCAGAAACCTATCCCGACCAGTACGCCTTCAAATACCCGACCCTGGATTACACAAGAACCTACGAGCAATTCCGCCGCGACGTTGACGAATGCGCCGCCGCCCTGATCTCTCTTGGTGTCAAAGCAGGCGATCACGTGGCCGTTTGGGCAACGAACGTTCCGCAATGGTTCATCACCTTCTGGGCTACCACCAAGATCGGTGCAGTGCTCGTCACGGTCAATACCGCCTATAAAATTCACGAGATCGAATATCTTTTGAGACAGTCGGACACACACACGCTCGTGATGATCGAATACTGCAAGGATATCAACTATAAATCCATCATCGAAGAGCTCTGCCCCGAGCTGAAATCCCTGCAAGCAGGTCAGCCGCTGTATTCCAAGAACCTGCCCTTTTTGCGCAACGTTGTCACCGTTGGCTTCACCATGGACGGCTGCCTCACTTGGGAGCAAATGCTCTCGCGCTCCTCGCTCGTTCCGCGTGAGGAGGTGCGCAGACGTGCTTCGCTTGTCAAGCCCGATGACGTGTGCAACATGCAATACACGTCGGGTACAACGGGCTTCCCGAAGGGCGTTATGCTGACGCACCGCAACATTGTCAATAACGGCAAAACCATCGGTGACAGAATGGATCTTTCCACGGCAGACCGCATGATGATCCAGGTGCCGATGTTCCACTGCTTCGGCATGGTGCTTTCCATGACGTCCATGATGACGCACGGCGGTACGCTTTGCCCCATTCCCTATTTCTCGCCCAAATCCTCGCTTTCCTGCGTGAACGACGAGAAGATCACTTGCTTCAACGGCGTTCCCACCATGTTCATTGCCATGTTTGGCCATGCCGATTTTGCCAAAACCGACTTCTCGCACATGAGAACGGGCATCATGGCAGGTGCCAACTGCCCCGCCGATCTGATGCGCCGCGCATCGGTTGAAATGAACATGCGCGAGATCATTTCGGTATACGGTCAGACCGAAGCCTCGCCCGGCTGTACGATGGGTGAGGTCAACGAGGACCTTGACCACCGCGTAGAAACGGTCGGCAGTGCCTTCCCTGGTGTTGAATGTAAAATCATCGATCCTGAAACCGGCAACGAGCTTCCCGACGGAGAGAGTGGCGAATTTGTCGCGCGCGGCTTTAACATCATGAAGGGCTATTACAAGATGCCCGAAGCCACCGCGCAAGCCATTGATGCAGACGGCTGGCTGCACTCGGGTGATATCTGTATGAGAACCTCCGACGGCTACTACAAGGTCACGGGACGTCTGAAGGACATGATCATTCGCGGCGGTGAAAACCTCTATCCTCGCGAGATCGAAGAATTCTATCTGACCAATCCCAAGGTCCGCGACGTGCAGGTGGTGGGTGTGCCCGACGAAAAGTACGGCGAAGAGTGCTGTGCATGGATCATTCTCCACAAGGGCGAAAGCGCCGATGAAAACGAAATGCGCGAATACGGAAACGCATCAATTGCAAGACACAAGGTACCCAAGTATTTCCTGTTTGTCGATAAATTTCCGATGAACGCAGCAGGTAAAATACTGAAATACAAAATGCGTGAGGAATCGGCCACCCGCTTGGGACTGAAAACCAACTAATCTCAAAAAAACAACCTCACTGTTTGACGACGTCAAACGGTGAGGTTGTTTTTTTCATAAGAATCAAAGCTTGCATATATCAGCTTCGGTAATCATCTTAAAGCCCGCGCTTGTCAATGCCGCTTCCGCAACGGCATTATCCTCAACTCTGAGAACCACGTAGGCGTGCTTTTCGGTGCGTGCCATAAAAGCATACAGGTATTCAACGTTGATGTTTTCTTTATCAAGGACACCAAGCGCCTCAGAGAGCTTTCCGGGGGCATCACCGATCTTCAAGCCGACGACGTCGATGATTTTGATGAGATAGCCTTGCTCGGCAAGAACCTTTTCTGCGGTCGCTTCATCATTGACGATCAGGCGCAAAATACCGAAATCCTGCGTTTCCGCAATAGAAAGTGCTCTCAAATTGATATTGTTCTTCGAAAGAATATCGGTCACCGAAACAACGGAGCCCTTTTGATTCAGCACAAAAACCGTTAATTGCTTGATTGCCATTTTAAAATACTCCTTTCGTATTTAAACCAATTTGCGTTTATCGATCACGCGAACAGCCTTGCCCTCGCTTCTCACGATGGTCTTGGGAGCAACGAGATGCACCGCGGGATTGATGCCCAGCATGGTCTTCAGGGCGGCGGCAAGTGCCTTTTCCATCTTGAGCACGTCGCTTACCTTGTCGGTGAACTGCTCAGCGGTCATTTCCACGTGAACGTCAAACGTATCGTTATTCTTCACGCGGTCAACCACGATCTGGTAGTTCGGCTGATAGCCTTCCTTCAAAAGAACGGTTTCGATCTGGCTCGGGAAGACGTTGACACCGCGAATGATCAGCATGTCGTCGGTTCTGCCCATGGGCTTTGCCATTTTAACCAGCGTACGGCCGCATGAGCACTTTTTACGGGAAAGAACGCAGATATCGCGCGTACGGTAACGGAGAAGCGGAAACGCTTCCTTATCAAGCGATGTAAAGACAAGCTCGCCCTTACTGCCCTCGGGCAAAACCTCACCCGTATCGGGATCGATGATCTCGGCATAGAAGTGGTCTTCGTTTACGTGCATGCCCGTCTGTTCGCTGCATTCAAACGCCACACCGGGGCCGGAGGTCTCGGTCAGACCGTAAATGTCATAGGCCTTGATACCAAGCGTTTCCTCAATGCCTCTGCGCATTTCTTCAGTCCAGGGCTCTGCGCCGAAAATGCCCGCCTTGAGCGGAATATCCTCGGGCTTATAGCCCTGCTCCTTCAAGGTTTCGCCAATATAAGCGGCATAAGAGGGTGTGCAGCAAAGAATGGTTGCGCCGAGGTCGTTCATAAACTGAATCTGGCGTTCGGTATTACCCGACGAAAGAGGAAGAGTCAGACAGCCAACCTTATGCGAACCGCCGTTCAGGCCGGGGCCGCCTGTGAAAAGGCCGTAGCCGTATGCCACCTGGCAGACGTCCTTTTTCGTTCCGCCAACCGCAACGATCGCACGCGCGCAGCAATCCTCCCAAAGATCAATATC
Source organism: Clostridia bacterium (assembly GCA_017501005.1). GTDB lineage: Bacteria > Bacillota > Clostridia > Oscillospirales > CAG-272 > UBA1740. The sequence goes on along the minus strand of JAFVXT010000120.1, from coordinate 1,662 downwards.
CTTTTGCGTATAGAAGGCAACCACACGGCGACCTGTTGTTCCCGAGGTCGACTGAATACGCACGCAATCCTCAAGCGGCTTTGCCAAAAGACCGTAAGGATACGCATCACGCAGATCGGCCTTGGTAAGAAAAGGGAGCTTGTGAAGATCCTCAACGCCGTGAATATCTTCGGGCTTTACCCCTTTCTTGTCCATGAGATCACGATAGTAAGCGACGTTTTCATAAACGTGCTTGACCTGCTTGACAAGCTTTTCCGACTGGAGCTTTTTCATATCCTCGGGTGCCATGGTTTCAATTTCTTTTTGGTAGTAGTTCTGTGCCATTTTGAATCATCCTTTCTTAACGTTTTCGTTCGTTTGTCGTTCGGAATCAGCCGTGAAAAACAAAAATCGTCCTCCGCATTCCGAAAAGAATACAGAGGACGAGAAAATTCCCGTGGTACCACCTCAATTCGCCATCGCCTCGCGGCAACAGCCTTATCAGGTACGGCTATACCTTAGTTCTGTGACGGGAACGCCCGTTGCATCCTACTGAAGATCTCTCTCGTTCAGCGCACTGCTTGCAGAAGGAATTCAATAAGCTCTTCCCCTTTGTCTTGCACCAACCGACAATTCTCTTCGCGGGCTTCCTTTATCTACTTATTTCTGCTCAATCGCATTTGATGCTTGCATTATAGCACTTTTTTACGAACAAGTCAATAGTTTTTATAAAAAAAGATTGCTTTTAAAAGACATGTTTTTGTAACCTTCGTGCACATATAGCCTTGGCGTTACTGCCAGGCAACACCGTTTCGGTCGATCACCGCATCGGTCGATGCCTTCACTTCGATCTCGGAAGACGGATCACCGAGCACGACGATCACAGCAGACATTGCAGAAGGAATCCGAACCGTTACCGATTCTGCTCCAATCCGTGCGACAACAAAAGCCTCCGCACTCAAAGGCATTTGCGCCGATTGGCCGACACTTTCGAAATTCATGCAGCGCACAGCCTGCTCTGCCAAGGAATTCTGATGCATGACGGCGATCAGCGATCCGCCCTCATAGGCATATCCATTTTCGGTATCGATGGCAGAATTGCTGTCGGAATCAGTGATAATCACCGTGCGGCCGCCCGAGATCGCAACGCCCCGATACTCAGTTCCGCTATTGGAATCAATGCCATCACCTCGGCTGTAAATATACGTGCTACCCCCACGGATTTTGACGCCCTCTTCCACGCTTGCCGTGGCATTGATGCCATCGTCTTCGGCGTTAATTGAGATATCGCCGCCGTAAATATCAACGTAGGCCGCTTCAAAGCCCTCGTAAGAATTGATCACATCGATCGTGCCCGAAACCGTTTTTAACGTGCCGCCGGCATGAATACCGATCTCGCAGGAGGAAAGCGTCAGGCTGCCGCCGTTGACCGTGATATTGCCAATCGGTGATGCGCCGTTTTCAAGCACGGTATCCTTGCGCGCGTCAATGCAAGCGCTATAAGAGCGAATATGCACCGTGCCGTCATTGATCACCACTACGTTGCCCGCACAAATTCCTTTGGCGGAACGCGTGCTTGGCGGCGTTATTTCGCCGTCACGGTCTTTCGTGATCACTTCCCTTGAATAATTCGAATATCTGTCCGTATACACGGTCAGACAAGTGGTGCTGCCGCCAATGATG
>JAFVXT010000009.1 GCA_017501005.1 Clostridia bacterium | reverse complement strand
TCCATTTCGATCGGCAATGACTTCCCGATGGTTCTTTATTCGGTTCGCGCTTACGACCGTGAGCTTTCCGCAATCGAAATCAACCAAAACCATTTCGCTGATATTGCCGCCAAATTCAACCTCGACACGCTTTACTTCAGCCTCCTAAGTGACTACGGTAAGCAGATGGTTTATTCTAAGTTTGCCAACATCGGTCTTGATGATATCTCGGGATCGGATGCACAGGCCCTGCTTGACAGCACGATCGAAGCAGTTCCCTCTGCCTACCGTTATTCTTATGATGATCTCATCGTATCCGATGGCTTGGTTGCCAACTTGAGCTTTGATGCCGTTTCCGCAAATGATCTTTGCGATGTGACCGAATTCAAGAATGGTTCCACGACCATCGCAGAGTTCCTCCGTTATTCCGCGAATGCGCCCCAAAACTCCACCTGGTCCTACGGTAACGGATTCTTGAATACCGGTCTTAACGGTGCGATTGACATGTCCTCGGTACTCGAGGGTTTGGATTCCTTCACTGTCCAAGTGACCATGGCACACAATTCCGCAACCAATGACGAGCTGTTCACCACCGCTGACCGTTCGGCGATTGACCCTGAAAAGAACAATTTGGCTCGCGTATCTGTTCTTCACGCCGGCCTGCTTCGTTTGCAATACAGATTCAACGCCAGAAATGCAAACAGTGCCAACGGCGGTATCACCGAATCCGTTTTGAAGGGCTGGGACGCTTCTTCCACCAAGCCTCTTTACTCCACCAATCTTCTTGACTTTGACGGTGGGAATACGCCGCTTCTTGCTAACGCTTTGAATGTGCCCTTCGACTTCTCGGTTGCACAAATTACCGATAGCAAAACCGGTGCAATCACCGCAACGGTGCACAACAAGAGCACTCTTGTTGGTACCGCATCCGTAACGGCTCTTACAGAAGAGCAAACAGCTCCGACCAAAACACTTGTTCTCGGTGCAGGTGTTAACGCTTCCATCTACAGCGTCCGCGTTTACAACCGCGCACTGACCGATGCAGAATACAAGCAGAATCACTTTGCTGATATCGCTCGTCGGTTCCGCATTTCGCTCGCACTCTTCAACTGCATGACCGACGACCAGAAAGCTGCCATTTACGATGCATACGCAGAAATCGCTTTGACCGATGCCTCTCTTACAAAAGAGTCCATCGAAGAAAAGATCGCCGACATTTATATGCAGAACGATCTCACAAGCATGGCTGCTCTGCTCCTCAGCTTTAGGGGCTTCCAGATGTCCACGACAGACGAGGTGATGTTCCGTCCGCTTTATGCTGTCAACAATGACTTCCTCGATTTTGCTGAAAGTAATGCAAAGGTTTCGATCGGTATCATGTCCGCTCCCGCAAGCGTGACCGACATGACCTTGACTGCCAACGCCAATGGCATCGTTGCCAACGATAAAAACGTCACTCTTAACGAATACTATTCTTCCGGCTCCGAAACAAACGGCTTTGTCTTCAACGGAAACTCCGTATCTCGTTTCGCTACACCGATTGCACCGACTGACTACAATGCAGAATACAGATTCATGGGTTACGTTGTGCTGGAAATGAACGGCACGTTCGCAGTCGCTTACTACGACACAAGCTCCGAGCTCTTTGGTGATACCGTATCCGCAAAAGAACTTGCTACTTACTTCTATGCAGAAGGTTACACCGAAGGCGCTGTCAAAACCGTTTACGACGCAACTCGCTAAAATTTCACTTGCAACAAAAAACCGTTACACTGAAAAGTGTAACGGTTTTTTTGTGTCAATGAATTGCCTTCTCTTATGCGCCACAGCGCAATTCATGGCATCGCCAATTCATGAGCAATTTTGCTCAATTCATACAAACGCAAGGTTGCAATCCCCGATGGGTACGGGATATAAGAAATGAATAATGAATAGTGAATAATGAATAATTTCGGTTGATTTTCGCCACAGCGAAAATCTTCATCAATTTTTCATTATTCATCAGCGAAGCGACTTCATTTTTCATTCTTCATTTTCTTTTATTCTATCAGCATTGCATCCGCAATGCTTACGGGACGCGTGATCGGATTTTGCTCTAACTTCCCCGTTCATTCAAGAAGCAAGCAAGACAAGGCGCACCGCAGAAAGCAAGGCGCAGGCGTAGTTCCCTACGTCAAGCCGCTTTCGAGGAGCAACGCCGTATTGCGCCGCTTATTGGATGAACATACAGTCGCCAAAGGAAAAGAAACGGTACCTCTCCCTGACCGCCTCTTCATATGCTTTCATAATAAGTTCACGGTCGGAAAATGCAGATACAAGCATCAGAAGAGTACTTTGCGGCAGGTGAAAATTGGTAATGAGCGCATCGATGGCGCGAAATTTGTAACCGGGATAAATGAAGATGCCTGTTTCTCCTTCCATGGCGTGAAGCTTCCCTTGCGCATCGGCTACACTTTCAAGAACGCGGCAAGTGGTCGTACCGACAGCAATAATCCGACCGCCCGCACGGCGTCGTGCCTCAATTTCACGCACTGTCTCTTCGGTTAAAACGAAGCGTTCGGTGTGCATCACGTGATCGGTAATCTTTTCCTCTTTGACAGGACGAAAGGTTCCCAATCCAACGTGCAAGGTGACCTCGCCATACCCCGTTCCCGCGGCACGTATATCTTCCAGAAGCTCTTTTGTGAAATGCAAGCCCGCTGTCGGTGCCGCCGCAGAGCCCTCGGTCTTGGCATAAACCGTTTGATAGCGGCCCTTTTCTTTTAATTTCTCCTTGATATAAGGCGGTAACGGCATTTGACCGACTGCGTCCATTGCATCGTAAATCGAAGTGTATTGACCTTTATCGTAAGTCAATTTTGTCATGCGGTTGCCGTCTTCAAGCACCTCGGTGATCTCCGCATGCAATACTGAACCAAAATCAAAGGTATGCCCCTTTCTTGCACGTTTACCCGGTCGAACCAAGGTTTCCCATTCTCCATTTTCGTGCATACGCAAAAGCAGAAATTCGATAGGTGAACCCGTATCCGAACGCACACCAAGCAACCGTGCGGGAATGACCTTGGACGAGTTGACGACCAACATATCTTCAGGGCGCAAATAATCTCGAATATCGTAAAAATGGCGATGCACCACGGTTCTCGTTGCGCGATCAAGCACCAACAAGCGCGATTGGTCGCGCTTCTCTGCAGGAGCTTGCGCAATCAATTCCTCAGGCAAATCATAATTAAAATCGGCCGTTGTCAGATCGGTCTTGATTCTTTCATTGATAATAATCTCTTTCAATGCGGACACCTCTTCATTTGTTCTCATATACTGTATTAGTATACTACATTCTACCGGCAATTGCAAGATTTTTGTAAAGTTTTTTTCGGTAGAATGTTTTGTGCAAACATTATATTCACATATCAACGCTGTCAAACCAACAGCACGGAGTCATCTTATGCCAACAACAAAAAAAACGCTTTTTCAAGGTGTTGCGACTGCATTGATCACCCCCTTCAAAGAGGGCACGCTTGACCTTGAGGCCTATAAAAAACTACTGCACTTTCAAAAAGAAAACGGCGTTGCTGCTCTCGTCATTGCAGGAACGACCGGTGAATCCCCAACCTTAAGCGAACGTGAGCGAGCCACTCTTCTGGAAATTGCACGAGACGAGCTCGGCAACACCTTACCGCTGATTATGGGAACGGGCGCGAACGATACAGAAAAGGTTCTTCGAATGAGCCGCGAAGCCCAAAGACACGGTGCAGACGGTTTACTGATCGTCACACCTTACTACAACAAAGGCACCAAAAACGGAATCATCTCGCATTATCTGACGGTGGCCGAAGCGGTCGACTTGCCGATCTGCCTTTACAACGTTCCTTCCCGCACGGGAGTTGATCTTTCGCTTGATATCCTTGAAAAGCTCGCCGAACACGAAAACATCGTTGCGCTGAAAGAGGCAAACGGTTCCATTGACCGCGTGGCCGAAACTGTGGCACACCTTGGAGATGCTCTGACCGTCTATAGCGGCAACGATTCACAGATCCTGCCCATTCTTTCGCTTGGCGGTAAAGGTGTCATTTCTGTGGTTTCCAATCTCTATCCTACGCTGACGGCCGACCTTTGCCATGCCTATTTTTCAAGAAACAACGAAACGGCACGTGCCATTCAGCTTCGACTTCTGCCAATCATCAAGCTTTTATTCAAAGAAACAAATCCCGCACCCATCAAGGCAGCAATGGAAATTGCCGCCATGTGCGAAAATCAATTGCGTTTACCCTTGGCGCCTGTCAGCGAAAATCTTTACAGTGAATTGCGTTACGAGATGAATAGGCTCGAAAAAGCATCCTGCAACCAATAAAAAACAGAAGCACTTGCGGTCATGTTGATCACCGCAAGTGCTTCTTGTTTTCTATGATCTAAAACTCAAAATTATTTCTGGGAAGGATCAACCCAAACCGAAATGGCCACACCGCGATTGGCAGTAGATACCAACGTACCGTCACTGTTGGTGATACCTTCGGGACTGACGTCCTGTGCCAGCATGCCGTAACCGAGAACGCTACCGTCACGCAACCACCAATAAACGCCCTCTTCGGAAGCGCCGATCACTGTGCTGACCGTGCCGTCTTCGTTTTCGACCTCAATTTCAACGGGATTTGCATACGCTGTTGCAGGACGGATTCTCAATTCCTCCTCGGCAAACAGAGAAGCAAGCTCAGCCGCAGTAAAGATGAAGAGCTTATCCTGCGCAGTACCGATACCCTTTTTCATGGTCACCTGTGCCGCCAGTTCTTCATCGGTGAAGGCTTCATTGGCAAACTCGCCTGAAAGCCAAGCGCGAAGATCGGAGTTTTCCCAAGTGACATCCACGGGTTGATTGTGATAAGGCTTCAATTCAATGGCATAAAGAAGCGTCAAAAGATATGCACCGTTGTCTTGCTCCACCAAAGTCCAAACGAGAGGCTCCTTGCCGTTGGTCAAATCATTGTCCTGCTCGTAAGAACCGTAACGGAAGCAAATGTTTGCATTCACATCACTGTTCCAAACAGCATCCATTGTGGTGAGAATATCAACACCGCCGCAGAATTCAACGGTCTGTGTATCGGTCCAACCGCGGAACGCATACGCGCCAACAGTGGTAAGCTTTTCGGGAAGAAGAACGTGCTCAACCGCAGTACAACCGGCAAACGCATACGCGCCAATGCTCGCTACGCTTTCACCGATTCTGATATCGGTAATGCTCGTGCTATACAAAGACCACGGAACAGTAGATTCAATGTAATCATACATGGCACCGCTTCCCTGAATATCCAAGCGATTGTCTTCGTAATAAGTCCAGGTCAGATGGTCGCCGCAACGCCCTTCGGCCAAGATCTTCGTATATGTAACGGTCACCGTGACGTCCTCGTCCATGACAACCTCAAGGAAATCAGCATCGGCGCGGTAGCCTGCATGCTTCGGAACGGGAATGGGGCAAATGGTACCGTTGATATGAGAGGTGACCATGTCTTCCCGTTCTGCCGTACCGTCCATATACACATACTGAACAGTCAGATCATAATATTCACAGAAAAGAACAGTTGCGTTTTCGGGAACAGGCACGATGACGTTGCCTTCTTCATTTTTAATCATGCTATCCCAAAGATAGTCCTCACCAAAGAAACGGATCGTGGTCAGCTTTTCGCACTGATCAAACAAACCCGCAGGCAGCTTCTTGACGCTTTCGGGAATGTCAATCTCCTTCAAAGCGGCCGCCACATTTCCGTCGAGCGCCCCCTCCTGAATACCGATGACGGTCTGAACCTTACCGTTGACACCGAGAATCTTTTCGGGAATCACGAGCTTATCGCCTGTGAACGTGCCGAGTCCGCTCAGATAGCAGGTCGTACCGGCACTGTTTGCAGCATAAGAAAGACCTGCAGTCCCTTCCAATACAAAATCCGCAGCTTCGTCTTCGTCCTCACCGCCATTGTCCGTCGGTGCCTCAGTGACCGTCTCAGACGGAGCCTCGGTCTTCTTTTCACTATCCGAACAAGAGCCGAGCGTCATGACCATCAACAGAGAGAGAACTGCCGCCATAATTACTTTAAGCCAAACGTTCATTAACATACTCAGTTACCGCCCTCTTTTTCAGAGGATTCCTTTCCAAACCTTATATATCATTCAAACAGACGTTCTGCCAGACGAGCTTCATCACGCAGAATCAATGCTCGTGACAGGAAGCAATCAAAGGTCTACAATTTATTATACCATGTCTTTTGTCAATTTGCAATACCTACAGACAAAAAACATTTCAAAAATCGAAACAAAATCAGCATCTTCCCCATCCGTTTTACCGAATGGCTTTGTTCTTCCACTTGCCTCGTGCGTAAAAGATAGCGGTTAACACAGCTCCCAACACCCAGGAAAGCAAAAGCGAAATCTGAATGCATTCGGAACGTCCGTGCGGAAGCGAGGCTGTTCTTGTCAGATAAGAAATGCCGTATGCGATCGGCACGCGGATCAAAACAGTTGTGGCAAGCGAGATCCACATCGGCGTCATGGTGTCACCCGCCCCACGCATAATCCCCGAAAGGCTTTGCGTAACGGCCACCGCAATATAACCGACCGCGAGGATCTTCATCAGATAATAGCTTGTCGACACAAGCGAGGGCGTATCGGTAAAAACCCCCATCAAAGACCGTCCGAACAGCAAAAGCACCACGGTGATCAAGGAAGAGCAACCGACTGCCAGCAAGCAGCCCTGACGTGCGCCCGCCTTCACGCGGTCATACTTTCCTGCGCCGACATTCTGCCCCGCATAAGTGGTCAGCGCCGTACCGAAGGAAAAGTTGGGCATCATCGCAAAGCCGTCAACGCGCATGGTCACGACGTTTGCCGCAATGAACTGCTCACCGAACTGATTGGTCAAGGACTGCACGACGATCATCGCAGAAGAAAAGATTGCCTGCGTCAGGCCTGACGGCAGACCAAGCTTGATCAAGGTCTTCACGTGCACTCCAACAGGCTTCAGATAACGAAGCCCAAAATCAAAGTGCGTGCGCATTCTTGCCAATTTGAGCAGGCAGAGTGCAGAAGAAATGATCTGTGCAATCACGGTGGCAAGAGCTACGCCCGCCACACCCATCTTGATAACGGCCACGAAATAAATATCAAGACCGATATTGAGAACCGTTGCAATGAGCAGATACAAAAGCGAAGAAAAAGAATCGCCAAGTCCGCGCATGATGCTGCTCAAGATGTTATAAAAGGCCATGCCTGCCACACCCATGACGGAAATAAAAAGATACTCCTCACAGCCATCAATGATCGAGGCAGGGGTATTCAATAACTCCAGGACAGGACGAATAAAGGGCGAGGCAACTGCCATCAGAAAAAGGGACGCTATGGCCGTCACGGTGATCGAGTTGCCAATCGCGTAAGAAAGCTGTTCTCTCCTTTTCGCACCGAAATGCTGGGCAACCATGACGTTCGTACCTGCCGAAATACCGATAAAAAGCACCAGGAGCATATTGACGATCGGTATGACAGAGCCGACCGATGCCAATGCGTTATCACCGATATATTTTCCGACGACGATGCTGTCAACCGTACTGTAAAGCTGTTGGGCGATATTGCCGAGCAGCATGGGGAATGTGAAAGCAACAATACTTTTCCGAGGGGTGCCCACCGTCATATCCGTGGGCGCAAATAATTTTTTAAACACGTTTTTTCCTTTATATTTCAATCAAATTAGGTAGATTTCTCTCTCATTCGGCGGCTTCAATACGCATTTTGAAATAGTCGGCCACCGCCGCCGCATAGCGCGCGGCCGCAGGCAAAAGCTCTTTCGGCAGAAGCGAAGCAAAGTGATCACATTCAAGGGTAATATCTCCGCGATAGCCGTTCTTACGGAATGCTTCAATGATCGGCTCGTAATTGATACCGCCTCCCTTATAGGTGAAAGGCAGAGCGTGGTTGTCAAATTTCAAATCGACGTCATGCAAGTGAATCGCCTGCAAGCGATCGCCAAGCGCATCGATCATTTCAACCGCACTCGTGCCGAGATCGCGCATTTCCGCATGACCGATATCAAGGCAAGCGACGAATACGTCTGTGGGCAAAAGCTCCATATGACGCTTGAAATCGTCATGATGCGAGCAAGCGGCGGGCAACGCCTTAAAATCAGGCTTTCCGTAATTGATGCAGTTCCACATATTCTCCACGCCGATCTTTACGCTTGCACGGCGGGCAATGCCTTCAAGCTCGGCATACATCGCGGCGTTTTCCTCTGCCGTATAGTCGTTGCAGGGATGCACGACGCACACGCGCGCACCGAGAATGCCGCTGACCTCAATCGCGCGCTTGACAAGCGGAAACATCGTCTTATTCCATTCCTCATCCCCCTTGCGAATGGTGGCAAAGGGTGCGTGCGTCTGGTTGCACGGAAGCCCGATCGAATCGGCATACGCGCGGAATTCGCGCGCGCGGTCAAGATAATCGTCAGAAAGAAGAATTTCATCGGCAAGGCTGCCGCGGAACATCGAAAAATCGTAAGCGGTAAAACCGCTTTCCTTGAGCAGTTTGATGATGGCGCGGTTATCGCCCATTTTTTTATAGGAATTTATTTCAGTAGAAATGAACATCGGAGCAACCCTTTTTAAAAAACATGATAAAATATTATACTATTTTCGACCGTATTTGTCAAGCACTTCTACATTCAAAACGCAAAAACAGGGTGTCGCAAGAAACTTGCGACACCCTGCTCTTCTTTCGGAGCTTGTGCTCCGAAAGACTTGGTATGCAATTACTGACCGCGCTTAACGTACGTGGTGTGCAAAATCTCGTGAGCCTTGTGGCTGCCGGGCTTGCCAAGGAACTCATCGTAGAGCTTCTGGACTGCCGAGTTTTCATGAGATTTGCGGATCGAGTACGCTTTATCTGCGTTATAGAGAACGCTTGCGCGGACTGCACGAAGGTCTGTGTTGTTACGCACAGCTGCAGGCTGAGTAGGCTGACCGCCGCCATTGACACAACCGCCGGGGCATGCCATGACTTCGATGAAGTGCACCTGCTCTTCGCCTGCCTGAACGGCCTTCAGAAGCTTCTTCGCATTCTTGGTACCGCTGACAACAGCGACCTTCAGCTCGAGATCGCCGAGCTTATAGGTTGCGCGCTTAATGCCGTCCGTACCGCGAACCTCGGTGAATTCGAGCGAATCAAGCGACTTGCCGGTCACAACCTCTGCGGCAGTACGCAAAGCTGCTTCCATAACGCCGCCGGTAGCACCGAAGATGATACCTGCGCCCGAGCCGATAGCAAACGGATCGTCAAACTTCGCATCGGGAAGGATCTTGAAGTTCAAGCCTGCCTTCTCAACGAGACGGGCATATTCACGGGTGGTGATGGCAATGTCAACGTCGGGAACACCTGCGGCACTCTGGCCGTCACGTGTCACTTCGTATTTCTTTGCAGTACAGGGAATGCAAGAAACAGTTACGATGTCCTTGGGATCAATGCCCATCTTCTGTGGATAGTAGGTCTTATACATCGCACCAAGCATCTGCTGAGGCGACTTGCAGGTGGAAAGGTTTTCGGTCATTTCGGGGAAATAGTGCTCGCAGAATTTGATCCAGCCGGGCGAGCAGGAGGTGATCATGGGGAGCTTACCGCCATTCTGCAGACGGTCGATGAACTCGTGAGCCTCTTCCATGATGGTGAGGTCAGCGGTGAGATTCATATCGTAGACGCCGTCAAAGCTCATTGCCTTGGCAGCGGCAACCATCTTGCCCTCAACGTCGGTGCCGGGCTCATAGCCGAAGCATTCGCCGAGCGTTGCGCGAATGGAAGGTGCGAAGAAGATGGCAACGTGCTTGGTAGGATCTGCCAAAGCGTCCATAACCTTCTGAGTCTCGTCCTTTTCATGGAGAGCACCCGTCGGGCAAGCGACGATACACTGGCCGCAGTTGATACAAGTGGTTTCTGTCAGCTTCTTACCGAAGGACGAGCCGATCACGGTATCAAAGCCGCGGTTGACTGCGCTGATGGCACCGATGCCCTGCACGTTCGAGCAAGCACCGACGCAACGGCGGCAGAGGATACATTTGTTGTTGTCGCGAACGATCGAGGTACCGTCGTCCTCAACCTCATAAAGCTCTTTCTTACCGCCGAAATAGCTTTCGTCAACGCCATAATCAAGGCAGAGCTTCTGCAGCTCGCAAGTGGTGGAGCGAATGCAGGAGAGGCACTTCTTATCGTGTGCGGAAAGAAGAAGCTCAAGGTTCATCTTTCTTGCAGCGATGACCTTCGGGGTGTTGGTATAGATCTCCATACCTTCGGTTGCGGGGCAAACGCAAGCGGTGGCAAGACCGCGTGCACCCTTCACTTCAACCAAGCAGATACGGCATGCGCCGATCTCGTTGATATCCTTCAGGTAGCAGAGGGTGGGAATATCGATGCCTGCATATCTTGCCGCTTCAAGAACGGTAGAATCCTTCGGAACCGAATATTCTCTATCGTTGATTTTAAGAGTAATCATTTCCATAGTTCTGCGCCTCCTTCTTATTTCTTGATAATTGCGCCGAACTTGCACTTGGAAATGCAGGCACCGCACTTAATACACTTAGTGGTATCGATGGTATGAGGATTCTTGACAGAACCGGAAATTGCGCCAACGGGGCAGACGCGTGCGCAAGCGGTACAGCCCTTACACTTATCCTCAAGAACCACGAAGCTCAAAAGATCCTTACATACGCCTGCGGGGCACTTCTTATCGCGAACGTGTGCAACGTACTCGTCGCGGAAGTAACGCAGAGTCGAAAGAACAGGGTTAGGAGCAGTCTGTCCGAGACCGCAAAGCGAACCCGTCTTGATGTACTGGCAAAGCTCCTCCAAACGGTCAAGGTCTTCCATTTCGCCGTTACCGCTCGTGATCTTTTCGAGCAATTCAAGCAAGCGGACAGTACCCATACGGCAAGGCGTACACTTACCGCAGGATTCATCAACCGTAAATTCAAGGAAGAATTTCGCGATATCAACCATACAGTTGTCTTCGTCCATGACGATCAGACCGCCCGAGCCCATCAT
>JAFVXT010000119.1 GCA_017501005.1 Clostridia bacterium | reverse complement strand
CATTAGAATCTCCGTTCTGTATTTGTTCATGATAATCATGATGATAGCACAAGTAAAAATACCGAATTTGCAAGTCTCTCTATTATTATTATATCATATTTTCCAAATTAATCAAGATTTTTTCCAAAAATAACAAAAACTTTTCCAAATTTGCTTTATGACATGCTTTTTACTTATAAAAATAACGGCAGCGCAATACCCTTACGGTAAAGAACTGCCGTTATCATATTTTAAGGGATCAATGCCATCAGGGAAGCAAGCTTTCCACAAGCTTGAGTGCTTCATCAACGCGGGAAATATCCTTACCGCCGCTCATGGCGCTATCGGGGCGTCCGCCGCCGCGGCCGCCTGTGACGGCACTGACCTCGCCGAGGATCTTACCTGCGTGCGCGCCCGCCTTGACGGCATCGGCACCGCAGCAAGCGATAAAGTTGAGCTTTTCGCCGTCGACGAGTGCGAAAACGGCCACCATGTCGGCATAACGCGTCTTGATCGAATCGCAAAGCGCTCTTGCCGCATCTGCCTTCATATCAAGCTTGGCGGTCAGATAGCGGATCGCTCCCTTCGTTTCCGCCTTTGCAAGCAGAGAATCAAGCTGCGCCTCGGCTAGCTTGGTAGTTGCGCTTTCAAGCTGACGGAGCGTTTCCTTCTGCTCCTCGCGCAGAAGCACGGCACGGCGGGGAAGCTCGTTCACGTTGTTGGTTTTCAGCTCGCGTGCGGTTTCGGTAAGCAGAGCATCCTTATCGGCAAGCAAGGCAAGCACACCGTAGCCCGTCGTGGCTTCGATACGGCGCACACCTGCGGCAACCGAGCTTTCGGAAAGGATCTTGAAAAGACCGATCATGCCCGTGGTTTTTACGTGCGTACCGCCGCAAAGCTCGCAGGATACGTCGCCCATCTTGACCATGCGGACACTGTCGCCGTACTTTTCACCGAAGAGCGCCATCGCGCCTTCCTTGCGTGCGCTTTCAATGTCGGTCACAACCGTATCGACGGGAATCGCCGCGAGAATTGCGCGGTTAACGCGATTTTCAACAGCGGCAAGCTCCTCTGCCGTCATGGCGGCAAAATGCGAGAAGTCAAAGCGCAAGCGGTTTTCGTCAACGTAAGAGCCTGCCTGCTCAACGTGCGCGCCGAGAAGTGCGCGCAAGGCGGCCTGCAAGAGGTGGCACGCCGAGTGATTGCGGCGGATCGCATCTCTTCTTTCATTTTCAAGCGTGACGGTTACGGTATCGCCCACGTTCAGAATGCCCTCGCGGACAGAAACGGCATGCAGATAAATACCGTCGGTTTTCTTAGTGTCAATGACCGAAAGCGAAGCACTGTCGGTTGCCATGAGTGCGGTATCGCCCACCTGGCCGCCGCCCTCACCGTAGCAAACGGTGCGGTCAAGAATGACGGTGGCTTCGCCCTCCGAGAGTGAATCGAGTGTCATATCGTCGGCAAGAATGGCAAGCACCTTGGCCGTGCATTCGGTTTTTTCATAGCCCTCAAATACGGTTTCGGGCATGCCCTCAAGCAAGGATTTGGAGGAATCGCTCCAGCCGCTGATGTTACCGCGTGCGGCGCGCGCACGGACACGCTGCTCCTCCATGAGCGCGCGGAAGGCCTCGTCATCAACCGCAAGACCGCTTTCTGCGGCAATCTCGCGCGTCAGGTCAACGGGGAAGCCGTAGGTATCGTAAAGCTTGAAAGCATCGTCGCCCGAAAGCGTTTTGCCGCCGTCCTTTTGCGTTTTATCAATGCAGTCGCGCAGAATCGAAAGACCGGCGTCGATGGTAGCCTGGAAGCGTTCTTCTTCAAGAGAAATGACCTTGAGAATATAGTCGTGTTTGCCAACAAGCTCAGGATAGGCGTCTTTGTTCTCACCGATGACAACCTCGCTTACTTCGCAAAGGAAGGCGCGGCGAATGCCGAGCAGCTTACCGTGGCGGGATGCACGGCGCAGGATGCGGCGCAAAACGTAGCCGCGTCCCTCGTTTGAGGGCGTCACGCCGTCGGCGATCATGAAGGTGGCCGAACGCAAATGGTCGGTGATCACGCGAATGGAAACGTCATCGTCGGCGTCCTGACCGTAGGTCTTTTCGGCGATCCGGCAAACCGTATCGAGAATGCGGCGCACGGTATCAACCTCGAAAAGGTTGTCCACCCCCTGCATCACGCAGGCCAAGCGCTCAAGGCCCATACCAGTATCGATATTCTTCTGGGCAAGCTCGGTATAGTTGCCGTTGCCGTCGTTATTGAACTGCGAAAAGACGTTGTTCCAGATCTCCATATAGCGGTCGCAATCACAGCCGGGCTTGCAGTCGGGCGAGCCGCAGCCGTATTTTTCACCGCGGTCAAAATAGATCTCCGAGCAGGGGCCGCAAGGACCTGCGCCGTGCTCCCAGAAGTTGTCGGCCTTGCCAAGGCGCACGATATGCTCCTCGGGCACACCGATCACGTCGCGCCAGATATGGAAGGCCTCCTCGTCATTTTCATATATCGAGGGCCAGAGCAGATTTTCGGGAATCTCCAGCGTTTTGGTGAGAAATTCCCAGGCAAAAGGAATGGCTTCTTCCTTGAAATAGTCTCCAAAAGAGAAGTTTCCGAGCATTTCAAAATAAGTGCCGTGGCGTGCTGTGTGGCCAACACGCTCAAGGTCGGGTGTGCGGATGCACTTCTGGCAGGTGGCAACGCGGCGGCGGGGCGGTTCTTCCTCGCCTGTGAAGAATTTTTTCATCGGTGCCATGCCCGAATTGATCAAAAGAAGCGATTTATCGCGGATCGGTACGAGCGGAAAGCTCGGCAGACGCAGATGCCCTTTGCTTTCAAAGAAGGAAAGGTACTTTTCGCGCAGATCGTTCAAGGAAGTCCATTGCATGTGATTGATCCTCCGTGGGAACTTTGTTTTTTGTTTTATCTATAAAATTATAGCATCAAGTACCGCTTCTGTCAAGAATATTTGCGAAATTCTTAACGGTTTTTATAATAAACACCGTATTTTTTTGAATAAGTTTTCAAAGAACTCTTGACTTTATTTTGCCTGTGGTCTATAATAAGTTGTACAACTAAATTTTAACGGAGGGCCTAATTGATGGAAAACATCGAAAAGGAAAAGACAATTGAGGATCTTTCCGCCGATACGGCAACGCCTGTCGAAGAAGCGGTTGATTCTGTTCCCGATCAAGAAATCGAAACCGAAGAAGCAGTAGAAACCGAAGAAGCAACAGAGGAATCTGCTGAAGAAGCGGTTGAAGAGGAAAAGGAAAAGGCGGCAGAAGAGGCAGTCGAAGAGGCTGCTGAAGAGGTTGCTGAAGAGGCTGCTGAAGAGGTTGCTGAAGAGGCAGTCGAAGAGGTTGCTGAAGAGGTTGCTGAAGAGGCTGCTGAAGAGGCTGCTGAAGAGGTTGCTGAAGAGGCAGTCGAAGAGGTTGCTGAAGAGGTTGCTGAAGAGGCTGCTGAAGAAGCTACCGAAGAAGCACCTGCGGCGAAAAAAGCATTGCCGATCGAGCGTGACCGTTTGGTCTCCATGATCCTCGGCGGCGTGGGCATTTTGTTCGTCATCGCGCTCTTCGTCCGCTTGTTCGCATTCGGCTTGACCGCGGACGCATTCCAGTACGGACTTTTGAAGATGAACGTCTGGGATACGCTCAAGGCAGGACTTGGCGAAAACGCATTCGGCATCAACAATACGCTTCATTTCTCGCTCGTTCTCGCCATGTATATATTCCCGATGCTCGTGGCATTCGGTGCA
Organism: Clostridia bacterium; assembly: GCA_017501005.1. Classification (GTDB taxonomy): domain Bacteria; phylum Bacillota; class Clostridia; order Oscillospirales; family CAG-272; genus UBA1740. Next base: position 3,434 of record JAFVXT010000119.1, on the reverse strand, counting down.
GGCGTGACCTGCCTTGTCCGTTCGCTCATCTTGATCCTTGCAAAACCGAAGGAAAAAACCAAGCTGTCCGTGCCGATGATCTATTCGGCCGCAGGCATTTACGCACTGATCTCATATGTCGCACTGATGAACGTTCTGGCGGGATTTTGCGTTGAAAAGGGCGAAAGCTTCAGCGCACTGTTTGCAGGGGCTCTTGATCTTGCCATCATCGCAGGCATTGCTTCTCTCTTGCAAAGAGTCATTCGTCAGGCAACCGTTGAACGCGTGATGAAGGCCAACTTTTATGCCAAGGCCGAGGTGACAAACGAGCATATCGTCCGTAAAGAGGTCATCAAGAATCCCACCGCACTGACCGCGCTCGTTCATAAAAATGCGCTCTTTTACGTAACCTTCGGCCTGATGGCCGCTGCCGTCATCGGTCTCCTCTCCTGGTTCATCACCATGCCCGTTGCCGCAGGTGTTGTCGATCTTTCTTTGAAGGACTTTATCAAAGCATTCGGCTATTACCCTATCGACGGCATCATGGATTTCCTTTCCATGGTTGCAGGTATTGCGCTGATGATCTCCCTGATCAGCTCGGTGTGCCGTCTTGCATTCCGTGCCATTGATTTCCTCGGCACGCGCCTTGCATTCGGTGCGTCGGTACAGGATCGCTATGAATTTGCCAAATTCCTTGGCGTTTTCTGGCGCAGACTGATCTATACGATCATCTTCGCCGCCGCTTTTGCCGCACTCGCACCCGAAGAATTTGAAATCGGCAACGTCATCAGCGCCGTATTGCCTTACGCTGTTCTTTTGGTCATTTGCATCGTATTGCGTATCGTTTATGCAATTCTCGCAAGCAATTTGAAGTATGTGACGGTTTCCGAAACGGCTGTTGAAGAAGTGGCCGAGGAAGCTGTCGAAGAAGCAGTTGAAGAAGCCGCCGAAGAGGCAACAGAGGCTGAATAAAAGTGATACAGAAAACAGAAAAAAGGACGGAATCTTCCGTCCTTTTTCTGTTTTTTCAAGCATTTTCAAGTTTTTTTACAAAAAAGAATCGTTGCCAAAAACAGGTGCAAAAATCGCCTGATTTTGCCAAATAGACACCATTGCTTGACTTTTGTCGAAAAAAGATATATAATAAGGTAGAAGTCATTGATCGGATTCGGCAAAACGACCGTTTTTCGCTTTGCTTTCTTGCGGTCTTTGTTCCCACTTGCATTTTGTCTTCGAAACAGCACGCGTATGCGCTGTTTCGGCTTTCGATATTTGGTAGATGGAGTTGTTCTTATGAAAATCAACAAAAGAAGAGTTTTTCTCTCGTTTTTTGATATTTTATGCTTTGCCTTCGTTGCCTCTTTTTGCTTTTTCGTATCCAAGGCAAGCTTCGATCGGTCAACGATAGCAAACGGCGGCGATTATTGGATTTCGTCGGCCATCCTTTGCGGCCTGCTTTTTTTGAGTCGTATTTTGTTCGGCGTTTATGCAACGTTATGGCGCTACACAAGCACGCAGGCTTATTTTCGAACCATTTTGGCCGATGTCGTCGGGTGTGCTTTGGCGGCTGTCATCACCGAGCTCTTCTTGTTTGATCACGTTTTTTGGACCTTGATCGCGGTCTCGGCACTGTATACGTTGACTTCACTTTTTGCACGGCTGGGATATCGCCTGCTTTATAAGAAGGCAACCGGCACGGCAGATCGGCATAGAAGCATCAATATCGCCATTGTGGGTGCAGGTCGCTTGGGTGTTGCTTTGGCAAATGAGCTTTCGGCCGGCAAGTCGACGCAGTATAAGCCGCTTTGCTTTATTGATGTTGATAAGGCAAAGATCGGCAGCCGCATTGTGGGCTTGAAGGTTCTCTCGCCCGAGGAGTTTGAACGGAAAAGAAAGCTTTTGAATATTTCCGCGGTGGTTTTTGCATTGGCATTCATTGACGGCGAACGAAGGACCGCGCTCTGCGATCATTATAAGAGCATCGGCTGCCGTGTTCTGATTTACGATTCGCCGATCCATGCTTTGCGTCGAAGCAGTAAACGCGTGATCCGCGAGTTTGAGATTGAGGACCTGCTCTTCCGTACGCCGCTTTCGGTGGTGGATGAAGAAAACAAAAAGCAATATAGCGGAAAAACCGTTCTTGTCACGGGCGGTGGCGGATCGATCGGCAGTGAGCTTTGCCGTCAGATCGCCGCCTGCTCTCCGAAAAAGCTGATCGTCTTTGATATTTACGAAAACAACGCATACGATCTGCAGCAGGAGCTGCGTCTCCTTTATGAGGACAAGCTTGATCTGGCGGTAGAGATCGGCTCTGTCCGCGATCCCAAACGACTTGCTTGCATTTTTGATCGCTACAGGCCGGATATCGTCTTTCATGCGGCGGCGCACAAGCACGTGCCGCTCATGGAGCAAAGCGCGGGTGAGGCTATCAAAAACAACGTGTTCGGCACCTATAACACCGCCAATATGGCAGAAAAGTACGGCGCTGAAAGATTCGTTCTCGTCTCGACCGATAAAGCCGTGAATCCCACCAATGTCATGGGGGCGTCCAAGCGTCTTTGCGAAATGGTGATCCAATGCCGAACCGACAGCCGCACGCGCTTTGCCGCGGTGCGCTTCGGAAACGTGCTTGGCTCAAACGGCTCGGTGGTTCCGCTTTTCAAAAAGCAGATTGCAAACGGCGGCCCGATCACCATCACCGACCGTCGCATTATCCGTTATTTCATGACCATTCCCGAGGCCAGTCAGCTTGTTATGGCGGCAGGCTCGATGGCGGAGCGTGGTGAGCTTTTTGTATTGAATATGGGCAATCCCGTCAAGATCTATGACCTTGCCGTCAATATGATCCGTCTTTCGGGACTTGTGCCAAACGTGGATATCAATATTGAAGAGATCGGTCTGCGTCCGGGCGAAAAGCTTTACGAAGAGCTTCTCATGAAAACCGAAACGCTTGATAAAACCTCGAATAATCTGATCTTTATCGAGCGCGATACACCCGAAACGCGTGAAAAAATGGAAGAGATCCTATCTGATCTTCGCCATGCCCTTGACCTTTACGAAAACGAAGGTGCTCCGTGCGCGGTGAAGGAGGCAATCAAGCGTAACGTGCATACCTTCCGTGAGCCGGAAGAGATCAATGATTGCGCCGAAAAAGCAGAAGAAATGAAGCTGTGCTCGGCCCGTTAAATACGAGGTGTCTCATTAAAAACACAGATAAATAGCGTAAAAAAGCGAAATTTTGTAGTGTTTTTAATGAGACACCCCCAGAGGTTGCCAGATTTAGAGCAGAAATCGTTGATCTCGCGAACGTCGGCGTACTTGGTACGACAGAGCGCGAGAGCGACGATAGAACAAAAGGATATAATAAAAAAGGGGAAAACGGGGATAAAATCCCTGTTTTCTTCCTCAAATTTATCTACAATTGATAAAACATACACGAGGGGCACCGTTCTTAT
>JAFVXT010000118.1 GCA_017501005.1 Clostridia bacterium | reverse complement strand
GAAGCTCCTTCGACTGAAGCTCCTACCGCTGAGCAGCCTACCGCTGAGAAGCCCACCGCTGAACAGCCCACCGCTGAGCAGCCCACCGCTGAGCAGCCCACCGCTGAGCAGCCTACCGCTGAGCAGCCTACCGCTGAGCAGCCTACCGATGAGCAGAAGCCTACCGATGAACAGCCCACCGATGAGCAGAAGCCTACCGATGAACAGCCCACCGATGAGCAGCCCACTGAGCACGAGCACGTCTGGGGCGATTGGAAGGTTTCCGGCAAGCCTGCTGCTGATGCAGAATACGTAGACCTCGTCCGTAAGTGCACGGTAGACGGCTGCGGCGAAACCGAAACCCAGGAAAACGTGAAGAACTGGAGCGACATCGTTAAATAAGTTGTCGTCATACAAACATAAAAAAGAGAGCGCATTTTCGGATGCGCTCTCTTTTTTGACGTCTCCGCAGCCGCCCGACGTTTATTGAAGAAAAAGCAATTGACATTCGCACGGTTTTATGGTAATATAAATTCTGATAGATCATGATGAATCGGAGAGACTCCTATGGTATTTTCCAGCTTACTTTTCGTTTTTGCATTTTTAACGGTATGCTATGCGATCTATGCGCTGCTGCCGGGCATCAAATCGCGCAATGTTTTGTTGCTCGTTTCGTCGCTCATTTTTTATGCCTGGGGCGGCCCTTCTCTGCTCTTACTGCTCCTGGGCATGACCTTTGTCTGCTATCTCGGCGGACTGCTGATCGAGGTCAGAGCCGCACACAAAAGGCTGTGGCTGATTCTCACGCTGGTCATTGCGCTCGGCTTGCTCGCGGTCTTCAAATATACGGGCTTTGTTCTGACAAACGTCCGAGCGCTCTTCGGCGTTCCCGAGGTGATCCCCAGCATCGCATTGCCCATAGGAATTTCCTTTTACACCTTCCAGCTGATCTCTTACGTGATCGACGTCTACCGCGAAGAGGTTGCCGCACAAAGAAAATACTGGCTTCTGCTCTTATACGCATCACTGTTCCACCAGTGTATTGCGGGGCCGATCATTCGCTATCGGGACGTCAATGGGGAGCTTCTCGACCGCACGGTCACCCGCGAGGGCATGGCACGCGGCATCACGCGCTTTGCTTCGGGCCTTGCCAAAAAGGCCGTGCTTGCAAACGGATGTGCCGCGATGGTCTCTGCCCTCATTGAAAAGCCCGAGGATCTTTCGCGCGTTTCGGGCGGGGCGATCCTGCTTGCCGCAGTCGCTTATATGCTTGAGATCTATCTTGATTTTTCCGCATACTCGGATATGGCGATCGGCATGGGCGAGATGGTTGGCTTTCACTACAAAGAGAACTTCAACTATCCTTACGTGGCGCACTCGGTCACCGATTTCTGGCGCAGATGGCACATGTCGCTATCGGGATTCTTCCGCGATTACGTTTACATACCGCTCGGCGGCAACAGAGTCAAGCTCCCTCGTCAGATTCTGAATCTTTTTGCGGTCTGGGCGCTGACGGGGCTCTGGCACGGCGCTTCCTGGAATTTCGTCTTATGGGGACTTTATTATTTCCTGTTCCTGGTCATCGAGAAATTCGTCATTCGTCTCAAAAAGGAGCCGAGCGGCTTTTCAAGAATCCCAAGAACGGTCTACACCCTCGTTGTCGTGCTTTTCGGCTGGATGCTCTTCTATTTCACGGATCTTTCCCTGCTTTGGACGGCACTCAAGGGAATCTTCTTGCAAAACGGCAACCGATTCATTGATATGACTGTAAAGAGTCAGCTCCTGAACAATCTCTTCTTCCTTTCTGTTTGCATTCTTGCCTGCACGCCGATCGTTCCCTTTTTGGCAAAGCGCTTTGAAAAAATGCGCGGCTCAAAAGCACTCGCCTCGCGTCTCGCCGTCAGCGTATACGATATCGTCACGGCCGTCATTCCGATCGGATTGCTCCTACTTTCCGTGCTCGCCTTGGTGGGCAATAGCTACAATCCGTTTCTTTATTTCAGATTTTAAGGAGGAAAGGACAAACAATGAAGCTGAAAGTTTTTTGCCAATGGCTCCGTATTGCACTTTTCTCCATCGCCCTTTTATCCTTTTGCGTGCTCGGCTTTCTCACCTTTCTCCGCCCCGAGATCTCGGATAAGGAAGGCCGCCGCCTGACCGAATTTCCCACCTTTTCCGCCGAAGCCTTCTTGTCGGGCGAATACACCTCTCAAATCAATCTCTGGTATTCGGATACCTTCCCCGGCCGCGATATGCTTTTGGATATGAACGTCGGGCTGAAGTCGCTTTACGGCATCCACACCCAATCCTTTGGGGGCGGCAACGTCGATAAGGACGAGATCGACAAGGACGGGGATTTTGTTTGGAATGACGGCGCGCCCACGCTCCCCGAGCAACCGAGTGTGCCCGATACGCCGAGTACCCCCGAAACGCCGAGCGTTCCAAGCACCGAGGAAAACCCCGGTATCGAGGCAGGCGGCCAGGTGATCGAGGGCTACTACGTTCATAAGGACACCGCCTTCGAGCTTTACTATTTCAACCAAGACTACGTGGACCGATACACGCGATTGGTCACGCAGACCGCCCTTGATCTCAACGGTCTGGCAACGGTTTACGACATGGTCATTCCCACCTCCTGCAACTACGGCATGACGCCCGCGCAGATCGAGGAGATCGGTGCCTCGAACGAATCCGACGCCATTGACTATATCTACCGTGCCCTGAACGCTTACAGCTCGCAGCTTGTCGAGCAAAACCGTCTGGAAAATCCCATTGTGACGCTGGATATCCGCGCGCTGATGGGTGAGCATGATCACGAGTACATCTATTTCCGCACCGATCACCACTGGACGGGGCTTGGTGCTTATTACGCCAGCAGATTTTTCCTTGATCAACTTGGCCGCACCTATCCCGCGCTTGACGCTTACCGCAAGGTTGAGGTGCCGGGCTTCCTCGGCTCGCTTTATAACCACACGCAAAGCCCGAGCCTCCGAGGCGCGCCCGATACCGTCTATGCCTACGAATCCCCCACGGTCAAGGAACTCACCGTTTTTAACCGCCATACCGGCGAGTATGAGACGATTCCCATGATCTACGAGGCCGACCAGCTGACGGGCACGTGGAACAAATACCTCTCCTTTACAAACGGCGACTACGCGTATTACGAGATGCACAACGAGACGGTCAAGGACGGCTCCTCCGTGCTTGTGATCCGCGAATCCTTCGGAAACGCCTTCATGCCCATGCTGGTCGACTCCTACGAATACGTTTACGGCATCGATTACCGCTTCTGGCGCGACGATCTTGCCACCTTCGTTGAAGAAAAGGGCATCGACACGGTCATTTTCTTAAACAACATCATGGCCACCGTCAACGATTATACCATTCGCACGATGGAAACCCTGGTGGATTGAACGGCAAAAAAGCCATAAAACAGTCTTTTTTCAATATTTTTGAATATTTTTTTGAAAAAGTATTGCATTTTTCTTTTTTTGTGATATAATATATAAAAGAATGAATGTGATAAGAAAGAGAGTGGGTGCGAATCCACTCTCTTTACTTTGTCAAAGCTTATTCGCAATTTAAGTAAAAGGAAGATGGCACACACATGAAAAAACCGAACGTTGCCGCCACGGTCAGCGCGCTGATCGAAAAGACGGTGGAGGAGGCGGGCTGCCGCCTTTGGGACGTGGAATACGTCAAGGTCGGTGCGGAATATCACCTGATCATTACCATTGACAATGACGAAGGCATCACCATTGAGGATTGCGAGCGCGTGCACCGCGCGATCGATCCGATTCTGGACGAGGCCGATCCGATTGAAAGCTCTTACCGTCTGGAGGTTTCCTCGCCCGGTATTGAGCGCGATCTGCGCACCGACGCGCATATTCTTGCCTCGATCGGCGAGGTGGTGGAGGCCAAGCTCTTCGCTCCCGACGAAGAAGACGGCGTCAAATCCTATCTCGGCGTTCTGACCGCCTACGAGGAGGGCGTTTTGACGCTTGTTTTGCAAAACGACAGCGAAAAGAAGCTGCTCCGCTCTGCCGTTTCGCGCTTGCGCACGGTATTTTTTCAGGATTAAAAAATAAATTAAAGATATATTTCTGACAAACGAAAGGAAAAAGAAAATCATGAACAAGGAATTTTTCGATGCCCTCGACGTTCTTGAAAAGGAAAAGGGGATTCCGAAGGATTACATGCTTGAAAAGGTAGAGGCCGCGCTGATCAGCGCGTTCAAGCGCGAAATGGGCGGTGCCGCAAACGTGCGTATTCTGCTCGATCCCGCCAAAAAGGATATGAAGATTTTCCAGCAACGCACGGTGGTGGAAGAGGTCACCGATCCGCAGTGTGAGATTTCCTTGGAGGCTGCCAAGGCCATCAGCCGCCGCCATAAGCTGGGCGGTATCGTGGAAAACAAGCTTGATCCCAAGGAATTCCGCCGTTTGAGCGCACAGGCCGCAAAGCAAGTCATTATCCAGGCCATTCGAGAGGCCGAGCGCAACAATATGGCGCGTGAATACGAAAACAAGCGTGAAGAGATCATCACCGCCACGGTTGACAAGATCGACGAAAACTCGGGCGCCGTCATTCTCAATATGGGCAACGGCTATGCTTCCCTGCAGAAGAGCGAGCAGATCCCCGGCGAGACCTTCCGCGTGGGCGATAAGATCAAGGTGTTCGTCACCGAGGTGCACAGCCCCGATTCCCGCGGACCGCTGGTCACCCTCTCCCGTGTGCATCACGGCCTGATCCGCCGTCTCTTCGAATTGCAGATCCCCGAAATTCAGGACGGTACGGTTCTCATTAAGAGCGTATCCCGCGAGGCAGGCTCGCGCACCAAGATCGCCGTCTGGTCCCGTGATGAAAACGTCGATCCCGTCGGCGCTTGCATCGGTAACCGCGGTATGCGTATCGAGAGCATCCTCGGTGAATTCAAAAATGAAAAGATCGACGTGATTCGCTATAGCGAGGATATGTGTCAGTTCGTTGCCGCCGCTCTTGCCCCTGCCAAGGTGCTGAAGGTGGAAATGGACGGCGAACGCTCCTGCCGTGTCACGGTTGACGCCGATCAGCTGTCGCTTGCCATCGGTAAGGAAGGCCAGAACGCCAAGCTTGCCGCCAGACTGACAGGCTGCAAAATCGACATCAAAGCGTAAATCATCGCGCATTTTATAAAAACGAGTGCTATTTTGTTAGGGAGGGATTTTCGTGCAAACCATCCGACCGCGCAAGCAACCCGAACGCCGCTGTATCGGTTGCGGCGAGCATTTTCCCAAAAAAGAACTGATCCGCATCGTCAGACGACCGACAGGTGAGATCGTCCTCGATCTGACCGGTAAGGTCTCGGGCAGAGGCGCTTACGTTTGCCCGCGCCTCGCCTGCCTTCGCCATGCAAGAAAAGCACGGCGGGCAGAAAACGCGCTGGAGTGCGTCATTCCCGAGGAGGTCTACGATCAGATGGAGGCAGAGCTTGACCGAGAAGACTGAAAAGTACGACAGATTTTTGCGCATGCTCGGTCTTGCGCGCCGTGCGGGAAGGGTGGCCATCGGCACACCGCTTTCCCTGCAAGCCCTGCACAAGGGCCGCGCGCGCTTACTGATCGTTTGTGAAGAGGCCTCGGAGCAAACCAAAAAGAAAATGCGCACACAGGCGGAATACTACCGCGTCCCTCTCATCGTTTTGAAGCTACCGCAACAAGAATTCTCTCACCTGCTCGGCAAACAGGCACCCGTCGTATCGGTTGCCGTCACAGATGACGGATTCGCAACCGAATTACTAAAATCGTCAGGAAAGGAAGTTTCCGATCACTCATAACTCGGAACACGGTGTTTATTTATGGCAGTAAAAATCACGCAGATCGCCAAGGATATGAATATGAAGCCCAAGGAGATCACCGACTTTTTGAAGAGCATTGTGCTTGACAAGAAATCGGGAGACTCGCTCGATACCGATGAATGGAGCCTTTTTCTCGACCGTCTGACAAAAGAAAACCAGATCGAAAACATCGACGACTATCTCTCGGGCAAGGCCACGTTGCGCGTTGACCGCCCCGCCCCCAAAAAGAAGGAGGCCGTCAAGGAGAGCGAAGCGCACAAGGAAGAGCAAAAGCCCGAAGAAAAGAAGGAAGAGCCGAAGGCAGAAGCGAAGGCCGAGGGGGGTGCCGAAGAAAAGAAGGCTCCGAAGACCGAAGGCAAGCAAACGGAAAAGCAAGAACAAAAGGTGCAACCGAAGCCCGAGGAAAGGAAGCCGCAGCAGCAGCCGCAAAGCGGCAAGAAGAAGGAAAAGGAGCGCAAGCAGCGTCAGTCCTTCAAGACCATTATTCCGAATATGCCCATCTCCTCGAACGCACCGACAGAAATCGTTGTGCCGAAGAACAAAACCCGTGTGGTCGATACCCGCACCACCACGGTCGACCTTTCGCGCTACGATGACCGTCTTGACCACATTGCCGCAGGAAAGGCCGATCTGCGCGGCGGCCACCAGAAGCTGAAAAAGCAGAACAACCGCCCGAACGGCAATGCCAAGGGGCGCGACAACAAATTCTCCGAGCGCGAGAAGATGAAGCAGCTTGAAATGGAGATGGCACGCAAAAAGCCGCTGGAGATCACGGTCCCCGACGAGATCACGGTGGGCGAGCTTGCCACCCGTCTGAAAAAGACCTCGGCCGACGTCATCAAGCGTCTGATCAAGCTTGGCATGATGGCCACGGTCAACGAGACCATCGACTACGATACCGCATACCTGATCGCCGACGAGTTCGGTGCCAAGGTCACGCGCGAGGTGGTCGTCACCATCGAGGAGCGTCTCTTTGAAGAGGTTGAAGACAAGGAAGAGGATCTCGTTGAGCGCAGTCCCGTCGTCGTGGTCATGGGCCACGTTGACCACGGTAAGACCTCGCTGCTCGATGCGATCCGCCATACCAGCGTCACCAAGGGTGAGGCAGGCGGCATCACCCAGCACATCGGTGCTTACCGCGTCAAGGCACGCGGCAAGGATATGACCTTCCTTGATACGCCCGGCCACGAAGCCTTCACCGCCATGCGTGCGCGCGGCGCACAGGCAACCGACATTGCCATTCTCGTTGTTGCCGCGGACGACGGCATCATGCCCCAGACGGTTGAGGCCATCAACCACGCCAAGGCCGCAGGCGTTGATATCGTGGTTGCCATCAACAAAATGGATAAACCCCACGCCAATCCCGACAACGTCATGCAGGGCTTGACGCAGTACGAGCTTGTTCCCGAGGAATGGGGCGGCGACGTCATCTGCGTACCCGTCTCCGCACTCACGGGCAAGGGTATTGACGAGCTTCTTGAAAACGTCCAGATGATTGCGGAGCTCAAGGAGCTTCGTGCCAATCCGAACCGCCGTGCGAAGGGTATCGTCATCGAGGCCCGTCTTGACCGCGGCCGCGGCCCCGTTGCCACGGTTCTCGTGCAAAACGGTACGCTCAAGGCAGGCGATATCGTGATCGCCGGTACTGCCGTCGGCCACGTGCGTGCCATGACGAACGACCGCGGCCAGCAGATCCAGAGCGCAGGTCCCTCCGTTCCCGTTGAGATCATCGGTCTTGGGGAGGTGCCCGAGGTCGGTGACGAATTCAATGCCGTTGAAGACGAAAAGATGGCACGCTCGCTTGCCGAGCAGCGCCGCGACAAGGCAAAGCAGGAAAGCTTCAATGCCAACGCACGTGTCAACCTCGACGATCTCTTCAAGCAGATCTCCGAGGGTGCCAAGACCTTGAATATCATTGTCAAGGCAGACGTCGGCGGCTCTGCGGAGGCCGTCAAGGCTTCGCTTCTCAAGATCTCGAACGAGGAGGTGCACGTCAGCGTCATTCATACGGGTGTTGGCGGCATCACCGAAAGCGACGTTATGCTCGCCTCCGCCTCGAACGCCATCATCGTCGGATTCAACGTCCGTCCCGATAAGAACGCACTTGACTCGGCAGAGCGTCAGGGTGTCGATATCCGTACCTACCGCATCATCTACGAGTGCATCGAGGAGATCGAGGCGGCCATCAAGGGTATGCTCGCACCCGAATTTAAAGAGGTCATTATCGGCCATGCCGAGGTGCGCCAGACCATTCACGTACCGAACGTCGGTACGATTGCAGGCTCTTACGTGCAGGACGGTAAGATCCAGAGAAACGCAAGCCTGCGCGTTGTGCGTGACGGCGTTGTGGTCTTTGAAGACAAGATCTCCTCTCTGCGCCGCTTCAAGGACGACGTGCGCGAGGTCGCCTCGGGCTACGAGTGCGGTATCGGCCTCGAACGCTTCAACGACCTCAAGGAGGGCGACGTTTTCGAAGCCTTCATCATGGAAGAGGTCAAAAAATAAGCTGAAATATCCTTTAAAAATCCACCGTTTTTCTATACGAAAATCGGTGGATTTTTTGCTTTGGGGCGATAAGAAAAATTCTTGTTTTTCTCTTGCATTTGACACCGTTTTATAGTATAATATAAATTGTAATAGTATATCTATAGATTTTCAGCAGATTTTCAACGTCTAAAAATTCAAGAGGCAGACCTGCCCGAAAGGAGGCTTTCGCCCGAGCGAAGGCCGCGGTTTTACAAAATGGAACAGATTTACACCATTCCCGTCAACGAAGCATTTGATGCGTGCGCACACGAGGGCGAAGCCGAGGTGGGCGCGGAGCAGAAAAAGCCGAGCTGTCCTTGTCCCGTCTGCCGTCTTTACGAAACGCTCAACGAAAACGAGCTTTCGCGCATTCTCGGTGCGGCCATGATGGAGCCCGACGTGCGCATTGAAACCAACAAAGAGGGCTTCTGCCCCACCCATTTTCGCGCCATGTTCCACCGCAAAAACCGCCTCGGACTTGCGCTCATGCTGGAAAGCCATCTGGACACTTTGCGTGAGGATCTCGCCCCCTCGCTTGTGGGCGGCCTTTTGAAGGGTGTGGGCACGGGTGCCGTCACGCGCGCACAGAAGCTTGAAAACGACTGCTACATATGCCGCCGCATTGACGAGCATTTTGCACACATGATTGATACGGTGGTCTACCTTTACCGCACGGAGGAGGATTTCCGCCGCAAATTCGCGCGCCAGCCCTTCTTCTGCCTGCCTCACTACAGAATGCTGGCGGAGGCGGCACGCGCACGCCTGCCCAAAAAGCTCTATGCCGAATTTTATCACGATCTGGAAAAGGTGATGCTCGAATCACTTGACACCCTGCGCGAGGACGTTTCCTGGTTCTGCAAAAAATTCGATTACCGATATGAAAACGAGCCGTGGTACAACGCAAAGGACGCCGTTGAACGTGCCATTGCCTTTCTTTCGGGCGGGGAGGCGTCGCACTCATGAGAATTGAAGAACTGACTGCCGTTTCCTTCGGCGAGGCTCGGCAATTCACGCTCACCGCGGACACAGCGGACCAAGCAACCGCGTTTCCAATCGCCGAATTTCTGACCTACGTCATTGACGGAAAGCTCGCCGAGGGCAGACTTTCCCCCGAAAATCCCGCACACGGTATTCTCCGCATCAAAACCGACAGCGGCGACGCTTTGCGCATCGAGCGCAAAACCGTCCTTGACGAGGTCGGCGCGCGCAAGGAAACGCTTTCCGTCACCGATGCCTCTCAAAACGAGCTCGGTAGTGCCGCGCTTGAGGCGCTCTTCCCTGTTGATGCCTCGGTTTTCGAAGCGCTGATCTCGCTCGGCACGAGCGCGCCGATGCCCGAGCATCTCGCCGAATTTTGTCGCATTCTTTTGGACGCCGAGGCCTCCCGAGAGGAGCTTGCGCGCGCCGTGCGCCGCATTGACGAGGTGAGTGGCTCTTTGCTCCGTCCAAACAGGAAG
>JAFVXT010000117.1 GCA_017501005.1 Clostridia bacterium | reverse complement strand
CGCGCGGGTATGGCAGACTATCTCGGCGCAGACCGTGCCGCGCTCTCGCGCGAGCTTTCGTGTATGAAAAAAGAGGGTCTTCTTGATTTTCGCGGCTCCTTTTTTTGCCTGGCACCCCGCACGAGGGTTGCAGAAGACGAAATTTGAACAATTTTCCCGAACACAGGCCGTGCGGCTTGTGTTCGGGAAATTTTTTGCCTTTTTTGATATTTTTTTAACAATAGATCAAATGCGTTGCAATTGCAACATACACACGTCAAATTTTACGATAGAATGATAGTGTAAAAAAGATATAACCGAAAGGATAAAAAAATGAAACGTTCACTTGCTTTATTGCTCGCTTTGCTTTTCTGCCTTGCCGCGTTTGCCGCTTGCGGTGTGGGCGAAACGTCAAAGCCCACAGCCCAACCGTCCGCGCCAGACGCACCGTCTGCGACTGAAGCACCGTCCGAAGCGCCGACTCTGCCGCTTGAGCCGAACGTCACCGTCCGCGTGGGTGCTATGACAGGCCCGACGGGTATCGGTATGGTCAAAATGATGGAAACCTACAAGGAAAGCGATGCCTACGATTTCACCGTAAAGACTGCCGCTGACCAGCTCTCCCCCATGCTTTTGCAGGGCGAGCTTGATGCCGCCGCCGTGCCCGCTAACCTTGCCGCCATTCTCTATAACAAATCGCAGGGCAAGATCCGCGTGGCCGCCATCAATACCTTGGGGGTTTTGAGCATTCTTGAGCGCGGCGAAAGCATCAAAACGCTTGCAGATCTGCGCGGAAAAACCGTGCATATGCTCTCGACCGCCAAGGGCTCTGTGCCCGAATACACGCTGCGCTATCTGCTTGCGCAAAACGGCGTTGATGCCGACAAGGATATCACCTTCGTCTGGAAAAGCCAGCAGGAGATCCTGGCCGACCTGAACAAGGGCACTGCCACGGTCACCCTTCTCCCCCAGCCTGCGGCAACCGCCGCCATGGTGCAAATAGAAGGCTTGCGCAAGGCGATTGACCTCGGTGAAGCGTGGGATGCCCTCGACACCTCCGCACAGTCCGTGACGGGTGTGCTGGTCGTGCGTGCCGGCTTTGCCGAAGAGCATCCGCAAGCCTATGCAAGACTGCTCGAGGATTACGAAGCCTCCATCAATTACGTCAAGGCAAACGTCGACGAGGTTGCGCCCCTGGTTGAGGAATACGTCGGCATCAAGGCGCCGATCGCCAAGAAGGCCATTCCCTCCTGCTCGCTCACTTATATCGACGGCAACGAGATGAAGGAAGTGCTTTCGAGCTACCTGAACGTGCTCTACGAGCAGGATAGCAAGGCCGTTGGCGGCCAATTGCCCGACAGTGCCTTCTATCTCGGCGCCGACAACTAAACTATACAAAAATGCTTAAAAACATCAAAGTACTGCGCACGGAGAGCAAGCTCTTTCGTCTATTTGAGAATCTGCTTGCTCTGGCGCTCGCCCTGCTGGTGTGGCAGCTTGCCGCACTCAAAATCAACGAGCCGATCATTCTGCCCACGCCCCTGCGCGTGATTGAGCGGTTTCTTCAGCTATTCAGCGAAGGCGGACTTCCCGAAAGAATCCTCTTCAGTCTGACGCGCATCGCCCAGGGCTTTTTCGGCGGCCTTTGCGTCGGTCTTTTGCTTGCCGTGCTTTCGTCGGCCTCGCACACGGTGGAGGTTCTGCTCCGTCCGTATCTGTTCACCATCAAGTCGATTCCCGTGGCCTCCTTCGTTGTGCTGGCGCTCTTCTGGTTCACGGCAGGTCCGATCGCACGCGTTATTTCCTTTTTGATGGTGTTACCAATCGTTTACACAAACGTATTGGAGGGCATCAAGGCCGCCGACCCCGCCATGCTTGAAATGGCAGAGGTCTACCGCATGAATTTCCGCCGTCGGCTGGTCTATCTGTACGTGCCGACCGTCAAAACGCCCTTGCTTTCCGCTTGCCGTATCGCACTCGGTCTTGCCTGGAAGGCGGGCATTGCCGCCGAGATCATCGGCATTCCCGACGGCTCGCTCGGTGAGCGGCTCTATCTGTCGAAGATATGGGTGGAAACCGATACCCTGCTTGCCTATACCTTGGTCATCATTGCCGTCAGCCTGCTCTTTGAAAAGCTGGTTCTGCTCTTCATGCGCCTGCTGTTTCGGCTCTGGGAAAAGCTATGATCGGAAAGGACGTGTGCTATGGAAGAGAATAAAATCAAAATCACCGACCTTTCGAAGGCCTTTGGGGAAAAGCAGGTGTTAAGCCATCTTTCGCTTTCATTTGAAAAAGGAAAAATTTCTTGTCTGATGGGCGCATCGGGCAGCGGCAAAACCACGCTTTTGCGCATTCTGCTCGGCCTTGAAGAGGCGGATGGCGGCACACTTGAGGGCATTGAAAAGCCGATCGTCTGTCTTTTCCAGGAGGATCGCCTTTTCGAGGATTTCTCTGTGCTGACCAATATCCGCGCAGCCTCCCCCAAGGCCTCGCCTCAAGAGATCCTTCTTCACCTGACCGAGCTTGAACTCGGCGAGGAGCTGAAGCGCCCCGTGCGCAAATTGAGCGGCGGTATGAAGCGCCGCGTGGCACTCATTCGCGCCGTGCTTGCCCCCTCCGAAACCTTATTGCTCGACGAGCCCTTCAAGGGGCTTGACGAGGAGATGGCCAAAAAAGCCGCCGATTATCTTCTTCGCCACCAAAACGGCCGCACGGTTCTTTTGGTCACCCACGAAAAGAAAGACGCTGAACGCTTGGGTGCAAAAACGCTTTATCTGCCGAGCCCCGCATAAAAAGCCGCGCCGCCTCTCCTTCAAAAAAAGAACACCCGCATCGACGATGTCATGGCATCATCGGCGCGGGTGTTATCTTTTGTTTACGGAACGATATACTCGATCTTTGAAAGAATGTCGGCATTCTGTCCACGGTAAAAGGCGGTGATCTTATCGCCCTTTTCCAGGCTTTGGTCATCTTCAAAGGCCGCCACGATCTGATCGGGGCCGAAATACACAACGCGCTCCAGCTCTTCTCCGTTCAGACGAATACGGGTGTCGGGCGTGAAATTCTCGCCGTACAGACTGAATCCGCCGCCAAGCGCCTCTGCCTTGTGAATCACAGTCGGGTGAAGACCGAAGGTCATATCGGTCGGCTGCAAGGCGTTTTTCCCTCCGTAGGCGTAGCGTTCTCCGTAAAGAAGATCGTATTGCAGCATCCAAAGTCCGTCGCTGTACTTTTCGCTGTTTTCAAGCGAATCGTAATTCGAGGAGTTGGCCTGGTGATGGCGCAAAACGTTGCCCTCGTGAATACCGAGCAGATCAAGCACGTATGCCGAAAGCTGATAGGAGCGAACGTTTTTGCGTTCGATGGGCACATTTTGTAAATCATAGTTGCTCCAAATGACGTATTCGGTTTCATAAAGACCTGCGCGGTCTTTTTTGAAATCCTCCTCCTCGATATTGAGGCCGGGCAAATGGTCGCCGTACATAACGAGCACAGTCTTTTCTTCAAATGCCGAAAGCGCATCGGTCAGCTCGCGCAGGAAATTATCCATATCGCGCATTTGATTGACGTAATAATTGTACTGCATGATCTCGGCTTCGTCCTTGTCGGCAATGGCCACCGCCTTGATGCCGAAATCGTCGATATCGCCGCTTGACGGATAGCCGCCGTGACCTTGCACCGAGACTGTATAAATATAGTCGGTTTTTTCGGTGGCGGTCAAGGTGCTCATAATCTCCTCGGTCAGAACCGCATCGCGCACCCAGCCCGTCAGATTACGGTCGTCCGATCCCGCCATAAACTCACTCGAAATGAAGCGGTCAAAGCCCATTCTCGCATAGACCTCGTGGCGGTCGTAAAAGGTACCCGTGTGATTATGAATGGCACTTGCCTCATAGCCGAGCCCCTTCAGAGCGTAGGCTGTGGATTCGCACACGCTCTTTTGCAAAACCGTTTTGTAAGGATATTCCGCCGCACCGAAGAAGTCAAGGCTCATGCCCGTGATCACTTCAAATTCGGTATTGGCTGTGCCCGCCGCAATCGAGGGCACGGAAAGATAGCCGTGCGGGCAGGAATTTTTCAAGCCGTTGAAAAAGGGCGTAGGATCCTGATTGAATGCGTAGCTTGCAAGATCGTTCACGTTGAAGAAGGATTCAAGCTGCAGGAAAATGATATTGGGCTTTTCGGCATTTTCTGCCGTCGTAAGATGCTCATAGGACTGAAGGATCGATGCAACCTTTTCCTGTCCCTTCTTTTCATATTCCTCGGGCTTGTCAATGCCTCGATCAATAAAGGTACAGGGCAAGCAATAGGAAAAGCCGTAGGTGCTGTACGCTTGCTTCAGATTCTTAAAGCGGGACGGAAGCACGCCCGCGGCGCGAAAGGAAACAATAACGATTGTTAACACAAGAGCACTTGAAGCAAACGCGATCAGGCCGGGCCAAAATGCACGGCGGCGAAGCGGCAGCTTGAACCACAAAAAGACAATGCCCGCAATCGCCAAAAGGATCACGGCAGCGATCAGGATCACCATAAAGAGGGGAAGATACCCTGTTTCCAGCACCATATTCACAATGGAAAGCGGATCGGTAAAGAGCATTTCCAGATCGTTAGCTTCAAGCGGTGTGGTGCGGATACCCGGCGTCAGCATCACGCAGTTGGCCACGCCAAAGCCGAACCAAAGCAGTGATACGGTCAGATAATACGCCAAGCGCCGCCGCAAAAAAAGCGCGGGCAAAAGCGTGAACCATACGATCAGTACGTTCAGAAGAAAGAAATGCGGATAGGTCACAAAATGAACAAGCGAGCCGAAAATGCTTCTGTAATGGAGCATATCCACAAGCGAGAAAAGGCAGAGCGAAAGGAAAAGACTTTGCAAAAGCGGCCGCTGCATGATAAAGCCGAACGCACGGCCGATACCCCGCCGCACACGCTTGAAGATGCTTTTCTTTTCTTCGGACGGCGTACTCTCTTTGTCCAAGCTGTTATTTTTTTCTTCGTTCATTGTTCGTTCCTTTCCGAATGCGAGTTTCTCCTCCCGTCAAGCGAAAACCAAGGTGCGGAAAGTACAGCATGCGCACCGCGGCCAAGTGCCGCCGCCGCACGCAAAGACGTCGCGTAATCGGGGAAAATACCAAAAACAGAGGGGCCGCTTCCGCTCATCATGGCGGCAAGTGCACCGTGCGCGAGCATTGCTTCGCGCAGAGCCGCGGCACCGGGACAGCCGGGCAAAACCACACGCTCAAAATCGTTGTGCATCATGGCGGCCACCTTCAAGGTCTCGCCCGCTTCAAGCGCACGCACCATATCCGAGGGCGTTGCAGGGCGATGCGGCTGAACGCTGCCGTCAAAATCGGCATACGCGCGGTCGAGCAAGCCGAAGGCGGCAGGGGTGGATACGTGCTCCTTTGGCGCGCTTGCCACCACGATCGCCATATTCTTTTTCACCTTGACCTTCGTCATGATCTCGCCGCGGCCGCGGCAGAGTGCCGTTCCGCCTTGTAAACAAAACGCTACGTCAGAACCAAGCTCCGCGCCAAGTGAAAGAAGCATCTCCCTTGAAAGCGGATAGCCGAAAAGGCGGTTGCACGCGCGCAGGACTGCGGCGGCATCACTCGAGCCGCCCGCCATACCCGCGGCAACGGGAATGCGTTTTTTCATATCGATACGCAGGTAACCGCTCTTGCCCGCCCGTTCCTTGAAGAGCTCGGCGGCACGAACGGCGAGATTGCGCGAATCGGTTGGCAGATATGGCGAATTAGAGAAAAAATGCACCGTGTTTTTGCCGTCGACGTCAAGTGTAAACAGCAATTCGTCATAAAGGCCGACCGAGTGCATGACGGTTTGCAATTCGTGGAAGCCGTCGTCGCGCTTTGCGTCAACTTGCAAAAACAAATTGATTTTTGCATACGCATATTCTCTGGTTCGTTTCATCGTCCCCTACCTATACCGTTAGTCTTCCATGTAGTGTGCACCGATATTCTCGCGCCGTGCGGAGGCCGCACGCACGATCTCGGTTGCCGTTTCGATCATGCCGTAAAGCTCAAAATCGGCAGGAGTCTGCAAAACGCTTTCGTCAGCCCAGGCAAGCATACGCGCAAGCTCGGCTTCGGCGTGCGCAAGGCCCGCCTTGGTGCGCACCGCCCCAACATCCGCCGACATCAAGCGGCGCAGATAATTGTGCTGCAGCTCCACCTCGGCATTCGAGCGGTAGGCACGTGCCGTCTCCTCATGCGCAAAACGATTGGAGGGCACAAAAGCATGTAAAGAATTGTTGATATGCCTTGCGGCACGGCGGCCGAAGACAAGACATTCGAGCATCGAGTTGCTTGCCAGACGGTTTGCACCGTGAATGCCCGTGCAAGCCGACTCGCCGCAGCTGTAAAGGCCGCGGATATTGGTCATACCGTCCAGGTCTGTTTTGATACCGCCCATGAAATAATGCTGTGCGGGACGGACGGGGATCATGGTGTCGGTCAGATGCACGCCCTCTTCCTCACAGCGTCCGAAGATGGTCGGGAATCTCTGCGAGAAAAATTCGCGCGTCATCGAAGAAACGTCAAGGTAAACATTTGTTTCCCCGCGTTTTTTCAGCTCCTTCAAGATTTCGCGCGTGACGATATCACGGGGCGCAAGATCGGCACGGCGGTGCTTGCCCTGCATAAAGGCCTCGCCCGCACTGTTTTTCAGAATACCGCCCTCACCGCGCACGGCCTCGCTGATCAAGAAGAGGCGATCCGAGCTTTTCTGCGAAAGAAGCGTGGTGGGATGGAACTGCACCATCTCCATCAGAGCAAGCTCGGCTCCCGCACGGTGCGCTGCCGCAATGCCGTCGCCCATCGCACCGCGGGGGTTGGTGGTGTAACGGTAGATATGACCGATACCGCCCGTTGCCAGAATGACGTGCGAGCAAGCCACGCGCTTGAGAGCTCCATCGTTGATAAGCGCGCCGCAAATGCCGTTTTCGTCAACGAGAAGATCAACGAGCTGGGTACGGAAGGCAATCTTGACGTTTTCCTTGGCGAGAATCAGCTCGCCCAGTCGCTTGGTGGTCTCACGCCCCGTGGCATCACCGCCGCAATGCACGATTCTGCGGCAGGAATGGCCGCCCTCACGCGTGATCTGCAGCTCGCCCTCGGGGTTGGTATCGAAGGGGATATCCAGCTCCACAAGCTCACGGATATTTTCGGGGCCCTCCTGCACGAGAACGCGCACGGCCTCCTCA
Organism: Clostridia bacterium; assembly: GCA_017501005.1. Taxonomy (GTDB): domain Bacteria; phylum Bacillota; class Clostridia; order Oscillospirales; family CAG-272; genus UBA1740. The sequence goes on along the minus strand of JAFVXT010000117.1, from coordinate 3,372 downwards.
TCGCACAGGCCCGCGCCCGCCTCCAGGGTATCGGCAACGTGTGAATCAAAGTTGTCGTCCTTGGCAATGACGGCGGCAATACCGCCCTGTGCCAGCCAGGAATTTGTTTTCTCAATTTCGGTCTTGGTAATCAGCAAGCAACGGAGATGCGGATCAATATGCAAGCCCGCATAAAGCCCTGCGATGCCCGAACCGACGATCAAAACGTCAGTCTCGATTGTTTCAAGCGTTGCGGTGTCAAAGCCGCACAGATACCTTTTCACAAAAAGCCGTCCTTTCTTCATCCGCCTTGGCGGTTAACATCATCTTTTGAGCGAGAATTTCAAGCTGATATCCATCGCGCGCGCCGAGTGCGTCAACGCACCGATGCTGATCAGGTCAACGCCTGTCTTGGCCACCTTGGAAAGATCGCGCTCACCCATATTGCCCGAGGCCTCAAGCAATGCCCGTCCGTTGGTCAGCGCCACGGCGTGTGCCATCTCCTCCTCGGTCATGTTGTCAAGCATGATGATATCAGCGCCCGCCTCCAGGGCTTCGAGGAGCTGTGCCTCGTTTTCAACCTCCACCTCGATCTTCAGGGTGTGCGGTGCGCGAATGCGTGCCGCGCGCACAGCTTCCGTGATACCGCCTGCCGCCACGATGTGATTGTCCTTGATCAGAATGCCGTCCGCCAGATTGAAGCGGTGGTTGGTGCCGCCTCCCACGCGCACGGCATATTTTTCGATCACACGCATACCAGGGGTTGTCTTGCGCGTATCCACGATCTTGGCATTCGTGCCCGAAACGGCAGAAACCGCACGGTGCGTCAGGGTTGCAATGCCCGAGAGATGCTGCATGAGATTGAGCCCCACGCGCTCGCCCGACAGAAGCGTGATCGCATTACCCTCCACCTCTGCCAGAACGTCCCCCTTGTGAAAGGGCTGTCCGTCCTCAAAATGGCGGGTAAAATGCACGTCGGTCTCGCCCATCTCCTCACCGAGCAAGGCGTATACGCGCTCGGCAATATCCATACCGCACAGCACGCCGTCCTCTTTGGCAATATAGCGGCCGTACGCGCGTGCGTCCGCGGGAATCACCGAAAGTGTGGTGATATCGCCCGTGCCGATATCCTCGCGAAGCGCGGTGCGGATCAAGGAATCCAGCGCATCTCCGCCGATGAATTTTTCCTTCTGACTCATAAAAAGCTCCATTCTGCCGCGCGGCGCGGCTGTGCAATCGGTTTGTTTTTTCACGTTCCACGGCTCTGTCCGAATCGGGACATACCATATCATTCTATATTATACAACATAGATGACGAAAAAGCAAAGGTTTTTTGATCTTTTTCGAAAAATTATCAAATTTTTATTAAAATTACTCGTTTTCGCATATTTTTTTCATGAATTTCTCTTGTAATTTTCTGAAAAAAAGACTATAATGATATCAACAACAATTCTCAAAAGGAGCTTTGCCGTGTTCAAATTATTTCAAAATAAAAAGCACGTTCTGATGGCGTTTTACGGCTTTATCGTGTTGGCAGCGCTGGTTCTCGCCACCGTCGTACTCTTAAACGTTCATTCGGTTCTTTCCCTTTTTGAAGCGGCGCTTTCCTTGCTCTCGCCCGTCATCTACGGCTTGATTCTTGCCTATTTTTGTAACGCCCTGATGAAGAAATTCGAGCGCTACATATTCGGGTTCATTCGCTCGCGCAAATTGCGTCGCATTGCATCGATCTCGGCAACCTATCTTGCCATTCTGCTTTTCATTGCGCTGCTCCTGCTCATGATCATTCCGCAGATCGTCTCGAACATCGACCGACTGACCGCAGCGCTCACCGACCTTTTCAACCAAGCGGCAAGCCTTTTCAATGAGAAATTCGTCGAGCTTCAGGTGCGGTTCGGCTTCACCTCGGGCTTCAGGCTCACCTTCAAAACACTGACCGATTTTCTTGCCTCCTTCGGCGGTGCGGACGACTCGCTTGCCTCGCTCCCCCTCACCTTGCTTGAAAGCGTCGCCACCATCTTTCTTTCGCTCTTCTTCTCCACCTGCGTGCTTTACCACAAGGAATCCATTTCCTTGGGCATGAAAAAGCTGCTTGCATTGGTTTTGCCGCACAAAGGCTACCGCGCCGTCCTCAAGGCCTCCCGCTTGACCGACCGCACCTTCGGACGCTTCTTCATCGGCCAGATCTTCGACGCCATGATCGTCGGTGTCGTCATGTTTCTGATTCTGGGCGCGATCCATCTCTTCACAGGTGAGATGCGCTATTACGCCGTGATCTCGGTCATTTGCGCCGTCACGAACGTGATTCCCTATTTCGGCCCCTTCATCGGCGGTATTCCCAGCGCCATCATCGTGCTGACCGATAGCCTGCCCATGGCCATCGTCTTCGTACTCGTCGTGCTGATCGTCCAGCAGATCGACGGCAACATCATCTGCCCTGCCATCATCGGCCAGGCCGTCGGCATGAGCTCGCTTTGGGTGATCATCGCCATCACGGTCACGAGCGAGCTGCTCGGCCCGATCGGCATGTTCATCGGCGTTCCGCTTTTCTCGCTCTTCTATGCCGCCGTCAAATTCCTTGTGGAAAGACGGCTGGAGAAAAAGGGCTTGCCCACCGAAAGTGCCGCCTACGAGCACGTGATTCGGTCAAGCAATGAGGCCATGCAAGCCGAAGAACCCGCAAACAATACGGCGGAGCCGTCAAACGACGCGCACGCCGAAGAAGGAAAGGAGTGATTTGTATGCGTTTCCATCGAGATCATGATCCCGAAACGGCAGAGCTGCACCGCAAATACCGCACGGTCGCGCTTTACGTCTTTCTCGTGCTGATCGCCGTTGCGCTTTTCGCGCTCCTTCTTTTCAATTTCAAGGCCGTCATTTCGCTTCTTTTCACGCTTCTCTCCGCCCTGACCGTCATCTTCTACGGCATCTTCATTGCCTGCGCGCTCTTCCCCTTCTTCACGGTTTTCCGACGGCTGCTCGCCTTTCCGCTCAAAAAATTCCCGCGCCTTTGCGAGGTGCTGGCGCTCGTCCTCACTTACGTATTTCTCATTGTGCTGCTCGCGGTGATTTTGCTCGCCGTCATTCCTTCCTTCGGCGACGAGGTCATGGACTTTATCGACGCCTTGAAGGCCGCCGTCCATAACGCCGACGTACTGCTTTCGAAAAACGAATCTCTCGCTTTCGTGAAAAATATGTTCGACAACCTCACCGCCGGGATCATCGACCATATCGTCACCCCCGAGGTACTCCTCTCCTACGTCTCCGAGGTTTTGAGCGGTGCATACAATATCGCCATCGGCACGATCATTTCGGTGTATCTGCTTGCCTCACGCAAAAAGCTCGGCGCGCTCGGCGGCAAGGTCATGCTTGCCATCTTCCCCAAAAAATTCT
>JAFVXT010000116.1 GCA_017501005.1 Clostridia bacterium | reverse complement strand
GCAGAATATCTCTCTCGGCGGCATAGGGCCGCCATTTTTAGCCGCAAGGCTAAAAACCGCGATCTGTTCTTATCCCAAAGAGCTTGTGCAAGCTATTTGCTCCTTGCGGCCTTCGCTTTGACGAAGGCCGCAAGGCTTTTTTTGTTTTATCAAACCGTGCATTTGCATGAAATCATATAACCGCTTTGTGAAAGCTCTTTGTTTCGATTACAGTCGATAAAATAGTGAAAATCGCATACGCTTTCGAGTACAGTCGAAACGCAAATCACGCTTTTTTTAAAAATCTTTGCACAAGTGATTGACAAGACGTATATCATGTGATAGAATACCCTTTGCCACTCTGCATATACTTTTGCAGTCGGCACAAATATTTTGACAATCTGCAAAAAGAAGAAAGGAGAATTTTATGAAGTACGTTTGCGAAATCTGCGGTTACGAATATGACGAGGAGCTTGGCGATCCCGACAACGATATCGAAGCAGGCACGACCTGGGACGAGCTCGGCGAGGATTTCGAATGCCCTCTTTGCGGCGTGGGTAAGGATCAGTTTACCGAAGCCGAATAAGCGCACAGCGCAAAAAAGAAAACCAGTGTGAGAAAGGGTGGTGGCACGCGTGAAGATCATTGCCCGTATCCGCACCGACTTCAAGGAAAAATTCGGCATTCCGCGCCAGAGCGGCATTGCCGAGGAGCTTGTCGGTCGGATCGTTTTTGAAAAGCCTTACCGAAGCCCCGATGCCCTGCGCGGCATCGAAGGGTATTCGCATCTCTGGCTGATCTGGCAGTTTTCCGAGAGCGTACGCGATGCCTGGTCGCCCACCGTCCGCCCGCCGCGTCTCGGCGGCAATCGGCACGTCGGTGTTTTTGCCACCCGTTCTCCCTTCCGCCCGAATCCGATCGGGCTTTCGTCGGTGCGCTTGCTCCGCGTGGAGCATACCGAGCGCGAGGGCGACGTGTTGATCGTCGGCGGTGCTGATTTACTTGACGGCACGCCCATTTACGATATCAAGCCCTACCTTGCCTACACCGACAGCCACCCCGATGCCGTCTGCGGCTTTGCCGACGGCGTGCGCGATTACCGCTTGCCCGTGCACTTCCCGCCCGAGCTTCTCGCACGCGTGGAGGAGAGCAAGCGCGCCTCGCTTTTGACCGTGCTTGAAAACGATCCCCGCCCCTCTTACCGTGCGGACGGCGAGCGCGAGTACGGCATGACCTTCGCCTCCTACGAGGTCTTTTTCAAGGTCGAAGAGGGCACGCTGACCGTCACGCGCATCTCGCGCGCCGACGGCACGTGATTGACCCTGACCGTTAATACACTCAAAAAAAAGACTTTTTGCTTCAGCAAAAAAGTCTTTTTTCTTTAAAATCTTGATTTTTCCTTTTCTCTGTGCTATAATTATTTAATGTATAAAAAAGCGAAAGGAGCGCCCGATGAACATATTGCACGTGAAATACGCCGCAGAGGTGGCGCGGCTCGGCTCACTCAGCCGCGCGGCGGAATCGCTTTTGGTGGCGCAGCCCAACATCAGCCGCTCGATCAAGGAGCTTGAGGGCAGCCTTGGCATCACCATCTTTCACAGAACCCCCAAGGGCATGACGCTCACCCCCGACGGCGAGGAATTTATGGATTATGCGCGCGATATCCTTTTGCGCATTGAAAGAATGGAGCAATCCTACCGCGACGGCTCGCACAAGAAGCGCAAGTTCTCGATTGCCGCCCCCCGCGCCTGCTATATCTCGGCGGCGATGGCGGATTTTTCCAAGAAGATCGGCGGCGCGCCCGCGGAGATTTACTATAAGGAAACCAACTCCAAAAAGACCATCAAGATGCTTTTGGAAAACGAATACAAGCTCGGCATTATCCGCTATGCGGACAACTACGAGAAATACTATCAGTCCATGCTCGAGGAAAAGGGGCTGGTCGGCACGCAGATCGCCGAATTTTCCTACGTTTTGCTCATGAGCCGTGAAAGTCCGCTTTCGCAGAAGGCACTCATCTCCTACGACGATCTTTCCTCCTATATTGAAATTGCGCACGCAGACCACTACGTGCCCACCCTTTCCATGTCGAAGGTCTTCCGCGAGGAACTGCCCGACAATATCGGCCGCCGCATCTTCGTCTTTGAGCGCGCCAGCCAATACGATCTGCTCTCGGAAAACCCCGAGACCTTCATGTGGGTTTCCCCCGCCTCGCAGAAAATGCTTGATAAATACGGCCTCGTTTTGCGCGCGTGCGAGGGTAACAAGAAGGTCTATAAGGACGTGCTGATCTACCAGAAGGGCTATAAACTCACCCGACTTGACCGCGCGTTCATCGACTCGCTTGCTGAGGCCAAGCAAAAATTCCTGAATTGAAACGAGGATCTGACCATGTATAGAATCAAGGATAAAAAGGTACTGAACCCCACCGTCGTGCAGATGCAGATCGAAGCACCGCGCGTGGCCGCCAAGGCGCGCCCGGGGCAGTTCATCATTCTGCGCGTGGACGAGGAGGGCGAGCGCATTCCGCTGACCGTGGCGGGCACAAGCCCCGACGAGGGCACGGTCAAGATCATCTTTCAGGTGGTCGGCTCGACCACCGAAAAGCTCGCGCACAAGGAATCGGGCGATTCGATTGCCGATTTCGTCGGCCCGCTCGGCACGCCCACCCATCTTGCAGGACTGCAAAGAGTCTGCATCGTCGGCGGCGGTGTCGGCTGTGCCATTGCCCTGCCCATTGCCGAGGCTCTGCACGGAATGGGCGCGCACGTCACGAGCATCATCGGCTTCCGCTCGCGCGATCTTCTGATCCTTGAAGATGAGTTCCGCGCCGCTTCCAATACCCTGCGCATCATGACCGACGACGGCTCGTACGGCGAGCGCGGCAACGTGACACTGCCCTTGCAGGAGATGCTCGGTGCAGGCGAGCGCTTTGATATGATCATCACGATCGGGCCGCTTGTCATGATGAAGTTCGTGACCTTGACTGCCAAGCCCTTCGGCGTGCCCGTCACGGTCTCGATGAACCCCATTATGATCGACGGCACGGGCATGTGCGGCGGCTGCCGCCTCACCTTGCACCGTGACGGCCAAAGGGTCATCAAATTCGCTTGCGTTGACGGCCCCGATTTCAACGGCTACGAGGTCGATTTCGACGAGGCCATGGCACGCGGGCGCATGTACACATCATTTGAGAGACACAAGCACGAAGAAACGTGTAACCTTTTTCAGGTGGAGCGACGCATTTAGGCGCAACCGAAAATGACAAAAAACAACAAATCTCTTTGCAAGATTTTTCTAACCCCCATTTTTGCGGTTGAAATTCTTCGAATTT
>JAFVXT010000115.1 GCA_017501005.1 Clostridia bacterium | reverse complement strand
TTCAAATAAAGCTCGAGGATCTCTTTTTTCGTGCATACGCTTTCAAGCCTGAGGGCGCGGTACATCTCCCGAATTTTACGCATGGGCGTTCTTTTTTTGTCTCCAAGCACGTTTTTGACAGTTTGCTGCGTCACAGTAGAGCCGCCGAAGCGCCGATCAAAGCGCAGAAAATAGTTGAGTGCGGCCTTGCCCGTGCGCAGAACGTCCACGCCGTCATGCGAAAAAAAGCGTTTATCCTCAATGGCCACAAAGGCTTGCCAAAGAGCGTCGGGCATCTCGTCGATCGGCGTCCACAAGCGCACTTCTCTGCTATCCAAGCGCTCTTCCTTCCACTCGCACGGTGTATATTCGTCATCGCTTTCTTCTTCATCGTAATAAAGGCGGGTGACCGATGAGGCACGCAAAAGCGCGATGCGCTCATGATCTGCACGCGTATCGACAGTATAGGAAAGATAGGCATATAAAACTGCCGCCGCCAATAAAAAAAGCGCACAAAGGGAAAAAAATGCAATGGCAACGCCCTTGAAAAAGCCTCGTGCCTTGCTCTTTTTTTGCTCTTTTTTTACCGCTTTTGCTTTCATGACCGCCACCCTTTACCGAATTTGTTTTTCTCTTGTATTATGTGCGATTTTCAAAAAGAAAAAGAAAAAAGGCGCAAAATGCGCCTTTTCAATTTATGGTTTTTCTGTGTAAATGACGGTTTTTTTCAAATTTTCGGCAAACGCGCATAAACCACGCGATGCAGATAAAGACCGTCGGGCGGTGCGGTCACGCCTGCCCTTGCACGCTGCTTGCTTTCGAGAATGAGAGGAATATCATCGGGATCAATGCGACCGACCGCCACGTCGGCAAGCGTGCCCGTGATGATGCGCACCATATTGTAAAGAAAGCCGTCGGCGGCAACCGATACCAGAAGCTCGCTTCCGAGATGAGCATCTGCCTTGATGCCGTCTGCGCGCGCTTCTTCTGTTTTTTTATGCTCACTCACGCGGAGCCATTTGAGTGTGCGCACGGCATCGCGCTCCACGCCGTCATCGTTTTTGAATGCATAAAAATCGTGCCGACCGACAAGATAAGCACCAGCCCGATTCATGCGCTCGCAAGCATCGGGCAGAATCGGATAATGATACTGCCAGGCGCGCCCCGAAAGAAAGGGATCGCTGATGGGAGAAACGGAAATTCTGTAAACGTACTCTTTATAGAGCACGTCATAACGCGCATGAAAGCTTTCATCGGCCTCACACGCATAAAAAAGCGAGATATCTTTTGGCAGATGCGCGGCAATTGCACGCGGCAAAGCGGCAGGCGGTACGCAAGCACCGCCCGACGGTACGTCGATGGTCAAGGAAAAATCCTCGGCATGAACGCCGCTATCGGTTCGGCTGCATCCCGTGACCGCGCAAGGCACACCGAAAAGCTCTTGGCAAGCGCGGTTCAGCTCGCCCTGCACGGTTCTTCTGTTCTGTTGCCATTGGAATCCGCTATACGCGCAGCCGAGATAGCTGATTTTTGCAAAATAACGCATGGCAAGCTTCCTTTCTTAATAAGCTCAATAAGCGATTTTGATCGGGCTGAAAGCATTGATCAGGAACACCGATACAAGGAACAAAACGAAGAAGAAAAGCCAGACGAAATCCGAAAAACGGTAATGAAGCACGTGCAGCTTCGTGCGGCCTTCACCGCCTCGGTAGCAACGGCATTCCATGGCGACGGCAAGCTCCTCGGCGCGCTTGAACGCGGAAACGAAAAGCGGAATGAGAATAGGGATCAACGCTTTGACGCGCTTGACGATCGAGCCGTTTGAAAAATCGGCACCGCGTGCCTTTAGCGCGGACATGATACGGTCGGTTTCCTCAATCAAGGTAGGAATGAAGCGCAAGGCAATGGTCATCATCATGGCAAATTCATGCACGGGCACGTGGATTTTTTTGAGAGGACCGAGCAGGCTTTCAATGGCATCTGCCAAGGCGATCGGCGAGGTCGTATAGGTCAGAAGCACGCCTGTGCCCGTGATCAGAATGATGACGCGCAAGGCCATCAGAATCGCACGCACGATACCCTCACGGTAAATCTCAAAGATCCAGAAGGCCGCGAGCGGCTCACCCGTACCGCCTGTCAAAAAGATATTGAAAACGACCGTAAACAAAACGATAAAAATGATCGGTCGGATGCTTCGCAGCACAATGCGCACGGAAATACGGCTGATCAGAATCAAAAAAACGGTCAAAAGCAAGAGAAATGCGAAGGAAAGAACGTTTTTGGCACAGAAGATCATCACGATATAAAGGATCGTCACGATCAGCTTCATACGCGGATCCATGCGGTGCAAAAGCGAATTGCCGGGAAAATACTGTCCGAAGGTATTATTTTTCACTGTGCGTTCCCTCCCTTCCCCAAAAGCGAAAGAAGCTCACGCGAAACACTTTCCACCGTGCAAAGCCCCTCTGGGAGCGGAACGCCCGCTCTGCGCAAGCGGTCGGCAACCGTGGCAACTTGCGGCACAAAAAGACCTGCCGAGCGGATTTTTTCAGCATCGCAGAAAATCTCCGAGACCGTGCCCTGCATCAAAACCTCACCGTGGTTCAGCACAAGCAAGCGGTCGCAATAATGCGCCATGTCCTCCATGCTGTGGCTGACAAAGATCACGCTGGCGCGCCGCTCACGGCGGTATTCCTGCAAGCGTCCCAAAATCTCCTGACGGCCGCGCGGATCAAGACCTGCGGCAGGCTCGTCAAGCACCAGAACCTCGGGGCGCATGGCAAGAACACCCGCAATCGCAGCACGGCGCTTTTGTCCACCCGAAAGATCAAAGGGGGATTTATCAAGAAGAGACTCGGAAAGGCCGACAAATTCAGCGGCCTCGCGCACGCGCTCCTCGGTCTCCTTTTCTGAAAGCCCCATGTTACGCGGTGCAAAGCCGATATCCGCGCGCACTGTCTCATCAAAAAGCTGGTATTCGGGATACTGCATGACAAGCCCCACGCGGTAACGGACCGACGTGATCTCTTTCGGCTTACGCCAGATATCCTCGCCGTTCAAAAGCACTTGCCCCTCGCTTGGACGCAAAAGGCCGTTCAGCATCTGCACGAGCGTGGATTTGCCCGAGCCTGTGTGACCGATAATGCCCGTCACACAGCCCTCCTCAAAGCCAACCGAAACGTCGTGCAGAGCCTGCATTTCAAAGGGCGTTTTTTCACTATACAAATAAGAAACGTGCGACAGTTCAAGAATATTTTTCACGATGCGCCTCCGTTTCTCGCGCGGTAAGCGCGCAAAATGGCCTCTACACATTCGTCCTCGGTCAGGCAATCGTTTGGAAGATCCGCCATCCCTGCGAGGCGAAGCTCATGGATCAGCTCGCCGCTTTGTGTCAGTTCAAGGCCGACGCTTCGCAGCTCTTCCGCACGGGAAAAGACCTCACGCGGTGTGCCGTCCATGAAAAGCTCGCCGTCATTGATGACGATGATGCGGTTGGCGCGCGCCGCCTCTTCCATATAATGCGTAATATGAATAATGGTGATGCCCTGTTCACGGTTGAGCTTTTCCATGGTGGCCATGACCTCGCTGCGTCCAACGGGATCAAGCATGGCAGTGGATTCATCAAAAACGATGCAGCGCGGCATCATGGCAATGATGCCTGCAATGGCCACACGCTGCTTTTGTCCGCCCGAAAGCTGATGCGGCGCATGACGCGCAAAGGCGGACATACCAACGCATTCAAGCGCACCCGATACGCGCTCGGCGAGCTCGGGGTGCGGAATGCCCAGATTTTCCGGGCCGAATGCCACGTCCTCTTCCACCGTGGTTGCCACCATCTGGTTATCGGGGTTCTGAAAGACCATACCGACCTGACGGCGCACGGCAAAAACGTCATCCTCGCTCATCTCTTCCGAAACCGTATGTCCCGCCACCGAAAGCTTGCCTTCGGTGGGCAGAAGAATCAAATTCAAAAGCTTGGCAAATGTTGACTTGCCCGATCCGTTATGACCGAGGACGGCAACGTACTCCCTTTCCTCGATCGTAAGCGTCATATCACGAAGCGCGGGCACACTTTCGGGTGTTCCGTCGTCATACGTGAATGACACGTGTTCTGCTTCTATAAAACTCATGAGCTTACTCCCATCAATCAAAAAACGTGCCGTACACTGCTTCCGCACGGAAGCGCAAAGCCTTTGGCCGTGATCGGAATACCGATCTCCTCTGCCTTGCTTTCTCCACCGAATCGGCTTTGAAGATGCAAGGAGGTCAGGCATTGCATGGCCGAAGCCGAAAGCCCCGTCGTATACGAATTCAAAAGGAAAAACAGAGGCTTATCCGAAAGGATTTCACATGTCAGGCCGATCAGCTCGTCAATGGCCTCTTCGATTTTCCAAACCTCACCCGTCGGGCCGCGTCCGTAAGAGGGCGGATCCATGATGATCGCATCGTAACGGTGACCGCGGCGGATCTCTCTTTCCACAAACTTCTTGCAATCGTCAACGATATAACGGATCTTGGCGTCGGCGAGCGAGGAAAGACGCGCATTTTCCTTAGCGGCCTGCACCATGCCCTTGGCCGCATCCACGTGGCAGACGGAGGCCCCCGCCGCCGCTGCGGCCACGGTTGCACCGCCCGTATAGGCAAACAGATTCAACACGCTGATCGGACGGTTCGCCTCGCGGATCAAGGAAGAAAACCACTCCCAGTTCACTGCCTGTTCGGGAAAAAGTCCCGTGTGCTTGAAGCCCGTGGGATGAATGCGGAAGCGCAGGGAGCCAAAGGAGATCTCCCATTCGGTTGGCAATTTGTTCTCAAGCCACGCACCGCCCCCCGTTTTGGAGCGGCGATAGGTGGCATCGGCACGCTTCCAAAGCGGATGCGTTTTCTTAGAGCGCCAGATCACCTGCGGATCGGGGCGCACGAGTATATATTCTCCCCAACGCTCCAGACGTTCTCCGTCTGAGGCATCAAGAAGCTCATAATCCTTCCACGAATCGGTTGTCCACATAAAGAAATTCTTCCTTTCGTACTGTCAAAGCGTTCGTTTGGCGGCCGAACGCGCATAAAACTCGGCCATACGCGAGGTACGGCTTTGCGCATGACACAGGGCAATGGCCACGGCATCTGCCGTATCGTCGGGCTTGGGCGGCTCTTTGAGAGACAGAAGCGAGGTGACCATTGAGATCACTTGCCGTTTTTCTGCTTTTCCGTAGCCGACCACTGCTTGCTTGACCTGCATCGGTGTGTATTCAAAGACGGGCAATGCGTGCTGAGATGCCGACAAAAGAATGACTCCGCGCGCCTCCGCGACGGCAATACCCGTTGTGATGTTGTTGGTGAAAAAGAGCTCCTCCACCGCCATTTCCTCGGGGCGGTATTTGGAAATGATGGTTTTCATATCGGCATAGATCATTTGCAAGCGCAAAGGAAGCTCGGTATGCGCGGGGGTTCGGATCGCGCCGTATGCCACGGGGCGGTATCGTCCGCCGTCACTTTCGATCACACCCCAACCGACAATGGCAAGGCCGGGGTCTATTCCCAAAATCCGCATGGCACACTCCTTTTCCAAAAAATGACTTTGCTGACGCTTGCGTTTACGCATAATATCCGCATTGTAATCATATCTAAACTATATTATAGCACATAATTTGCCGTTAGTCAAAGATTTTTTGAAAATCCTTACAAAAAACTCACAAAAAAACACAATTCGACGCCCGTTTTAATTTCAACACAAAAAATTTCCATTCCGTTCTTATATTTGATACAAAAAATACAAAAAATAGCAATGGAATCCACAAGGATAAATGGTATGATAAAAAGGATTTTTTAATAAGTTAGGAGCAAACAATGTTACAGTTACAGAACATCTGTAAAAAGTACACGACAGGCGAGCTGACACAAACGGCGCTCGACCGTGTATCTCTCAATCTTCGAGACAATGAATTTGTGGCAGTTCTCGGCCCGAGCGGATCGGGCAAAACCACCCTGCTCAACATCATCGGCGGTCTTGACCAATATGACAGCGGCGATCTGATCATCAATTCGATCTCCACCAAAAAGTACAAAAGCCGTGATTGGGATTCTTACAGAAACCATACCATCGGCTTCGTCTTCCAGAGCTACAATCTGATTCCCCATCAAAGCATTCTTGCTAACGTAGAGCTTTCCCTGACCATTTCGGGCGTTTCACGCGCTGAGCGCAGAAAGCGCGCCAAGAAGGCACTCGAGCAGGTAGGACTCGGCGATCAGGGACACAAGCGTCCGAATCAGCTTTCGGGCGGACAGATGCAGCGCGTGGCCATTGCCCGCGCCTTGATCAACAATCCCGACATTCTCCTGGCTGACGAGCCGACGGGTGCGCTTGATACCGAAACCAGCCTGCAGGTCATGGAGCTTTTGAAGGAGGTTGCCAAGGACCGCCTGGTCGTGATGGTCACGCACAACCCCGAGCTTGCCGAGCAGTATGCAAACCGCATTGTCAAGCTGCGCGACGGTAAGATCATCGGCGACTCCAACCCCTACGTGCTTGATAAGCAGGATCTCGCCGCGCCCACACATAAGAACATGGGCAAATCCTCCATGTCCTTTTTGACCTCGCTTGCCCTCAGCTTCAACAATCTGCGCACCAAAAAGGGACGCACCATTCTCACCTCCTTCGCGGGCTCGATCGGCATCATCGGCATTGCCCTGATCCTTTCTCTTTCGAACGGTGTCAATAATCATATCAACGATATTCAGCACAGCACGATGACCTCTTACCCGATCCAGATCGATGCCACGACCTTCAATCTGCAAAGCCTGATGGAGGGCTCGATCGGTGCGGTAGAAAACAAAACGCCGCACAATGACGGTATGATCCACTCGAACAATATGGCGCTTGAGCTTACCTCAAGCATGACCAACAGCATCACGAAAAACAACCTGACCAGCTTTAAAAAGTATCTTGACGATCCCAAAAATGAGATCCACAAGTACATCGGTGACAGCGGCATCGTCTATTCCTACGACGTGAATTTCAACGTCTACGCCGTAGCCCCCACCACAAAAGACGGCGTGACCGAGATCATCAATACAGACGGCAGCATCGTTTCTTCCATGTACGGTCAGATGGATATGTCCAATACCGCCTTCGGCGCCTTTATTCCCACCACGGTCAACAGAAACTTCGACGAGCTCTTGCCGCAGGATAAGAACAGCGAAAAGGGCGCGCTCGTCGGCACCGCCGTGACCGACAATTTCGAAAAAATTTACGGTGAATGGCCGAAAGCTGCCAATGAAGTTGTCCTCATTGCAGACAAAAACAATGAAGTTTCTCTCTCCACCCTTTACGAGATCGGCCTGCTGCCCGTTGACGAATACCGCACGATCTACGAGGCGATCAACCGCGGCGAAAAGCCCGAAATTCCCGACCACAAGATCAGCTATCAGGATATTTGCCGTCACACCTTCTATCTGATCCCCGCCTGCGATACCTACGTCAAGGACGAGCAAAGCGGCTATTTCAATTATATCGGTGACAGCACCGCCGAGATCGGCCGGATCATCAATAGCGGCAACGCTTACGAATTAAAGATCGTCGGCATTCTCCGCCCGAAAGATGACAATGCAGGTATGATCGTTGGCAGCACGATCGGCTATACGCAAGCACTCACCAATGAGATTATTGACCGCACCGAAAACAGTGCGGTGGTCAAAGCACAGTTGGCTTCTCCCGACAAGAACGTACTGAACGGTCTTGAATTTGACGCTTCGGATATCACAGACGAAAAGAAAATCGAACAATGCCGTATGGTTCTTGCCTCTCTTGGCACAACGCAGAGAGCCGAAATTGCCAAAGGTATTCTCAAATCCATGAATCAAGGCGAACAGGCTGACGCCATGGACGAAATCACCCTCTCCGCCTACCTTGACGCACTCATCAACAATCCGCAGATGGGCGATCAGATCCTGCTCTCGCTTTACGATGAATACGTTTCCCCCGGCACGTACGACGAAAACATGAAGGCCTTCGGTGTTGTCAGCTATGATGCTCCCTCCTCGATCAGCCTGTATGCCGACACCTTCGAGGCCAAGGAAAACATTGCCAAATGCATTAAGGCATACAACGAGACGGCAAGTGACACGGACGAGATCACCTATACCGACTACGTGGGACTGCTGATGTCCTCGGTCACCACCATCGTGGACGTCATCACCTACGTGCTCGTTGCATTCGTTTCGGTTTCGCTTGTGGTCTCCTCGATCATGATCGGTATCATCACCTATATCTCTGTGCTTGAACGCACGAAGGAGATCGGTATTCTCCGCGCACTCGGCGCTTCCAAGAGCAACGTGGCGCAGGTCTTCAACGCAGAAACCGCCATCATCGGCCTTTGCGCAGGCCTGATGGGTATCGGCATCACGCTGCTTTTGCTGATTCCGATCAATGCCATCATTCATGCCGTTGCGGGGGAAGCTGCAAACGGCGTCAACGCCGTACTCGGTGTTGACCATGCGATCGTTCTGATCGTGCTCAGCGTTGCCTTGACCTGCATCGGCGGCCTGATCCCCTCGAAGAAAGCAGCCAAGAAGGATCCTGTCACCGCACTGCGTACGGAATAATCTAAAAAGCAACAAATAACGCCTTTGCTTTGATCGGCAGAGGCGTTATTTTTTGGAATTATTCAATGGCGGCACTTGTATTTATCACCATTTTTTGGTATAATAGAAATAAGAAGGTATACAGAAAGGATTGATACCATGCAACTCAAAGAAAGATCACAGATGGATCCCGCCTATCAATGGGATTTTCGCGATATTTACGAAAGCCGCGAGGCGTGGGAGGAGGCCTACCGCGCGTGTGAAAAAGATATTCCCTCTATTGCACCGCTCATCGAAGCAATGACCGAATCGAAGGAAAGCCTCAAAAAAGCACTTGATGAAATTTACAGAATCGATGAAGCTCTTTCGCGTGTATACGTGTATGCGTCGCTTCATAAGGAAGCGGACAACGGATCTGCCGACTACCAGGAAATGGAAGGCCGTGCCATGAATCTGTACGTTGCATTTTCTACGGCCGTAGCCCCCTTTGATCCAACCCTGCTTGCGTGTGATGAAGAAAAGATCCGCAACTACCTCCGTGACGAAAGCATGAAGACCTACCGTTTTTCAATCGAGGACACGCTTCGCGCAAAGGCCCACGTTCTTGACCGCGCGGGTGAAACCATTCTCTCCAAGCTCTCGGATGCCGCCTCTTCGCCGCGCAACACCTTCTCCATGCTCGAAAGCGTGGATATGACCTTCCCGAAAATCAAGAATACGGACGGCGAGGAGGTGGAGATCACGCACGGAACATTCGGACTTTTCCGCGAAAGTGGTGATCGCCGCGTGCGCGAAGAAGCCTTCAACAAATACTTCGGTGAATTCAACCGCTATCGCAATACCTTTGCCGCACTTTATGCCAATTCGGTCAAGCTCGACGCTTTCTTTGCCGACGTGCGCGGTTATGAAAGCGCCTGCCACGGCGCGCTTGAACGCGGCAACATTCCGATCTCGGTCTACGACAGCCTGGTTGATGCCGTGCATAACGGCCTGCCGACCATGAAGCGGTATCTCGAACTGCGAAAGCGCGCGCTCGGCCTTTCCGAGCTTCATATGTATGACCTCTACTGCCCAATGGTGGACGAAGTTGAATATAAGGTCACCTTCGAAGAAAGCCGCGCCATTCTGAAAAACGCGCTTGCCCCGCTCGGCTCGGAATATGCAGCACTTCTTGACCGCGCGTATGACGAAAAATGGATGGACGTTTATGAAAACAAGGGCAAAACCACAGGCGCGTTTTCCTGCGGTGTTTACGGCGTGCATCCGTATGTTTTACTCAATTACACGAACACACTGGACGATCTTTTCACCGTTGCACATGAACTCGGTCACGCCATGCACTCCTATTTTTCGAGCAAAACGCAGGACTACGTCAACCACAGTTACCGCATCATGGTGGCGGAGGTGGCCTCCACCGTCAACGAGGTGCTGCTCACGCGTTACCTCCTCTCGACCGAAAAGGAGCCGCGCCGCCGCGCCTATATTCTCAATCATTTTCTGGAAGGCTTCCGCACCACCGTCTTCCGTCAGACACTCTTTGCCGAATTTGAACGCAAGGCGCACGAAATGTATACGGACGGTCAGCCCTTGACGGCGAAATCCCTCTCCGAGCTTTACCGCTCCTTGAACGAGCTTTATTACGAGGGCGCCGTCATTGATGGATTTCAGGATATCGAATGGGCGCGCATTCCGCACTTCTATAATGCTTTTTACGTGTATCAGTATGCAACAGGCTTCTCTTCCGCCGTTGCTATTGCGGATTCGATTCTTTCAAGCGGTGATGCCTCGAATTATCTCGCTTTCCTTTGCACGGGCGGCAGTGACTATCCCTTGAACGAACTGAAGATCGCGGGTGTTGACCTCACGCGCCCAGAAACCGTCCGTGAAGCGCTTGCGGTCTTTGATTCTTCGGTTGCCGAGATGACCGCGCTTTTCGAAGAGGGTGCCCTCTCATGACTGCGCCCATTCTGATCGCCATCATCGCTTCGGTGCTTCTTCTGCTTTTGCTGGCAATCTACGCTATTGCAACGCTTCTTTACCGCTTCGCGCTTGCCGCACCGAAAAACAAGCGCATCACGCCCGAAAAGGATTTTTCTTTCCCCTATGAAAAGATTCATATGACCTCGGAGGACGGCATTTCTCTGACCGCTTATCTTTCCGAGGCAAAAGGCTCTCATCAATATGCCCTTCTCTGCCACGGCTATAAGTGCATACCGCACACCATTGCCCATATGGCCGACTGCTTTTTTGAGCGCGGCTTTTCGCTTCTTCTCCCCGCCGCACGCGGACACGGAGAAAGCGGGGGCAACTACATCGGCATGGGCATTCACGAGAGGAAGGATATCCGTGACTACTGCCGTATGCTCGTCAAGCGCGATCCCGAAGCACAGATCCTTCTCTTCGGCATTTCCATGGGCGCGGCCACCGTCATGATGGCATCGGCCGAGGAACTGCCCGAAAACGTCAAATGCGTGATTGAGGACTGCGGCTATACGTCGGTGTGGGAAGAGCTTTCTCTCCAGATGAAATGCCAATATCACTTACCGACTTTCCCCTTCCTTTACGTGGCCGAACGCGTCTGCCGCCGCCGCGCCGGCTATACCTTCCGCGAATATTCACCGCTTGAAGCCGTGCGCCGCACGCGCTTGCCTATCCTCTTCATTCACGGTGAGACGGATACCTTCGTCCCCTTTGCCATGGTGCATCCGCTTTATGAAAATGCCGCAGGCGAAAAGGAGCTGCTGACCGTGCCCGATGCCGAGCACGCTTTGGCCGAGGAAACCAATCCCGCGCTCTATTGGCAAGCGGTTGATGCCTTTATTGGCAAACACTTTGTAAACTAAAAAAACGGACAGCACCTCGCATAAAAGAAAGGTGCTGTCTGTTTTTTGATTAAAGATCGTTTTGCACAAGATCACGGAAGGTCTCGCGGCGCAGGATCAGCTTTTCTTCACCCTGCGAGAGCGCAACCATCGGCGGTCGGGGGATGCGGTTATAGTTCGAGGCCATCGAATAGTTGTATGCACCCGTGGTCAGGACGGCAATCACGTCGCCGCGGCGCGGCATCGGCAAAGAAACGCCTTCCTGGATCAAATCACCGCTTTCACAGCAGCGGCCCGCCACCGTGCACACGAAATCGGCCTCTTCATTCATACGCGCGGCCGATACGACGGTATAAGGTGACTCATACAGTGCAAAGCGCGGATTATCGGGCATACCGCCGTCAACCGACACGTAATTTTTAAAGCCGGGAATCTGCTTGACACTGCCCGCACGGTAAAGCGTCATGCCCGAATCGGCTACGATACTGCGTCCGGGCTCCATGAGGATCGTCGGCAGCGGCATCGAAAGCCGGGCGGCCATGGCCTTGAGCTCTTCGGCAATCAAGGCGATATTCTTTTCATAGCTGATAGTGGGGTGTTCATTGAGATAGCGAACGCCCATACCGCCGCCGAGATTTAAGATTTTGGCGCGGAAGCCGTGCGCACTCTCCATATGCGCAACGAAGGAAAGCATGATGCGTGCCGCATCGACAAAGGGCTTCACCTCAAAGATCTGCGAGCCGATATGGCAATGGTAGCCGACAAGCTCGATATTGGCAAGCGAAAGTGCCGCGCTTACAAGCTCTTCCGCCTGTCCTGTTTCGATGGCGGCACCAAACTTGGAATCGACCTTACCCGTGGCGATTGCCTTATGTGTATGCGGATCGATACCGGGGGTCAAGCGGAGCAAAATCTTCTGACAGATGCCCTTTTGCGCACCGATGCGGTTGATGGCTTCAAGCTCGTCGATACTGTCGCAAACGAAGGTACCGACACCGCATTCCATGGCAAACGCGATATCGTCATCGGTTTTATTATTGCCGTGGAAATAGGCTCTTTCCATCGGGAAGCCCGCATGATAGGCGGTATAGACCTCACCCGACGACACCACGTCAATGCCCATATTCTCTTCGCGCATGATCCGATAGATGTGCGTGATGCAAAGAGCTTTGCCTGCATACAGAGGCATGGCGCCTTCGCCGAAATGCTTTTGCATGGCCACTCTGTATTCACGGCAGCGCGCACGGATGCGATCTTCATCCAAGAGATAAAGCGGTGTGCCGTATTTTTCGGCCAGAAGCACGGTATCCTGCCCTGCGAAGGTCAAGTGCCCTGCTTCATTGACCGCAAGATTATCGGCGATCATTGCATGGTTTTTCAAAATCGTATTCATAGTTTTATCCTTACAAAAGATCAGTTGCTATCGCGGAAAAGGCTGGCAAGCGTATAAAGGCCCGCCTTGCAATCAACGAGAAAACGTGCGGCCACAAGTGCGCCGTCAGCAAAAAGCGAACGGCTGTGCGCCTGGTGACGGAGCGTGATGGTTTCACTGCCCGTATTGATGTGCACCTCATGCTCGCCCACCACGTTACCGAGACGCAGAGAGCTGATGCCCACCTCATTCGGCTTCTTTTTGCCGTTTTCGTGGCGGCCGATGACAAATTCGGCATCCTCGCGCACGCTTTGCACGCTCCGTGCAAGCATGAGCGCCGTGCCGCTCGGCACGTCGACCTTGCGGTTATGGTGCGTTTCAACGATCTCGACGTCTGCTGCCGGGAAGGTTTTGACGGTTAAGCGCACAAGTGCGGCAAGAAGCGCCACACCGAGCGACATATTGGCGGAAAAGAAGACGGGGATCTCGGCAGAGGCCGCTTTGATGGCGGCGTTTTCCTCCTCGGTCTGGCCCGTTGTGGCAATGACAACGGGAGTTTTATGGCGAAGCGCATAAGCGAGAAGGCCGTTTGTGGCCGTGTGGTGTGAAAAGTCAATGATCACGTCGGCACGCTCACGCACGTCGGCAAGCGAGGTATAGGCGGGGGACGGCAAGCCGTCCGTATGCAGATCGACACAAGCGATCAGTGTATCTTCGCAATCGGGGGCCTCGAGCAGCTTCATCACTTCTCTGCCCATATACCCCGATGCGCCGTTCAGCAAAATATTCATAGAGAAATCCTTTCTTTCGGATCAGTCGATCAGGCCTTCTTTTCTCATCAGATCAAGAAGAACGGCGCGGTGGCCTTCCTCCATCGGCGTGAGGGGCAGGCGCAAAAAGTCTTCGCAATAGCCCATGGCCGCCATGGCCGCTTTGACGGGAATCGGATTGACTTCCGAGAAAAGAGCGTTGACAAGCGGCAGATAATGATACTGCATGCGGCAGCTCTTTTCACGGTCGCCGCGTATATAGGCGTGACAAAGCTCGGAGGTTTCAGCGGGCAAGAGATTGGAAAGCACGGAAATGACACCCTTACCGCCAAGCGAAAGGATCGGCACGATCTGGTCGTCGTTGCCCGAATAAATATCCAGCTTATCGCCGACCAAGGCCGCGGTTTCCACAATCTTCGAAAGATTGCCGTTTGCTTCCTTGATGGCCGCGATCTGCGGATGATCTGCAAGAGCAAGATAGGTCTTCGGCTCGATATTCACGCCTGTTCTTGAGGGCACGTTATAAAGGATCACAGGCTTTTCGGAGGCATCGGCAATCTGCGAAAACATCTTGATGAGGCCGTTTTGCGTGGCTTTATTATAGTAAGGAGTGACAACCAATACGGCATCGGCACCGTCCTTGCATGCCTGACGCGTCAGGTCGATTGCATAGGCGGTATCATTCGAGCCCGTACCTGCAATGATCGGTACACGGCCGTTTGCATGCTTGACCGCGAACGCGATCGCATCGCGATGCTCGTCATCTGTCAAGGTCGACGCTTCACCCGTCGTACCGCACACAACGAGCGCATCGATGCCGCCGTTGATCTGAAAATCGATCAGCTTGCCGAATGCGTCATAATCGATACCGTCTGCGGTGAGGGGGGTGACAAGCGCGGTGGCCGCGCCTTCAAAAATGCTTTTGCTTTTCATTGTTCAAACCCTTTCTTTCGCCTGTGCGAAAGCTTCCTTTCTTTTCTGCCGAAAAATGAAAGCGGCCGATTTCGCGAAATCGGCCGTCTTTTAAGAATTGACAACGTCACGGTTGAGGTTATCATCAAAAAAGATAGCACTCCGCAAAAGATGCGACAGTCGACGGAATCTTATTCCGTAAACCAGACAAGCTTGCGCCTCACCGTCTTCGGCACTCGCCCCTTTCGCCGCATACCATAATCCTGCGAAGACCGTCGGTATGCGCTACTCTTGATCAAGTGCGCCTCTATCATTTTTCATTCAGTTTTGATTGATTATCATTATTATACTCTCTCTTATGGCCTTTGTCAAGGGGGTGTCGTAATTTTTGACGGTTTCTTTTGTGAAAATTCTTCTTATTTATGTAGAAAAGCAGGTTTTTTTCCAAAAAAGAGAAAAATAGCTGTTGACAAATCAAAAAAACTATGATATAATGTTGTTACCTCTGTGCGGAGGGCCTTTTTTCTATGCTTTTTTCTGGGACGGGCATACAAAAAAGCCAGCGTACCGAGGGAGGTACAACGGTCTTTGACCGCTTTAGCAATGAGCCTTCGGCTCAAATAAGATTAGGAGGTGCCGATATGAGAGTCAAAATTACGTTAGCCTGCGAAGAATGCAAGCAGAGAAATTATGACACAAAGAAAAACAAGAAAAACGATCCTGACAGACTTGAGTTGAAAAAGTATTGCAGATTTTGCAAGAAGCATACTTTGCACAAAGAGTCTAAGTGATTCGCGGGAGGGATAAAGAATGAACGAAAATCAGAACTTGCCCGAAAAAATCGAAGTAAAGGAAGAAAAGAAGGTCGAAAAGGCCAAGGAAAAGAAGCCGAACATTTTCGTCCGCTTCGGTCGCTTTATCAAGCGCTTTTTCCGCGATTATATCAGCGAAATGAAGAAGGTTACCTGGATGTCTGCGCGTGACGTACGCAAAAGCACGATTCTGGTTGCCGTTTCGGTTGTGATCGTCGGTGTTGCAACCTTGGGAATCGATTCCCTGTTCTCGTTTATCATTAAGTGGCTCGGCTCACTTTATTAATGGTGACAGACGATGAGCGATTTTAATCAGATGAACCTTGGTCCCAGATGGTATGTAGTCCACACCTATTCGGGCTACGAAAACAAGGTGAAAGCGAACATTGAAAAGATCGTGGAAAACCGCGGTCTCGGTCATTTGATCTATGACGTCAAGATTCCCGTTGAGATCATCATTGAGAAGGATCCCAAAACCGGTGAAGAAAAGCAAGTGGAAAACAAGCTTTTCCCGAGCTACGTCATGGTCAAGATGTCAATGACAGACGAAAGCTGGCATGCCGTTCGTAATATCACGGGTGTCACGGGCTTTGTCGGTCCCGGTTCGCGTCCTACCCCCTTAACCGATGCTGAAATTGAGGCGTTCTCAATTGAAGTCAAAAACCGCGAGCTTGCCTTTAAGGTTGGCGACCGTGTTAAAATGGTTTCCGGTCTGTTCGAAGGCTATAGCGGTGTCATTCAGGAGATCGGCGAAGATAAAAAACAGATCACGGTGCTTGCATCCACAGGACGCCGCGATATGCCGATCATCGTTGATGCAGACGATATCCGCATCGACGAATAACGTTTATCCGAACCTATGAGTTCATTTTATTTCCGTGGAATACGGAATCATGTGGGAGGGAGAAAATACTTGATTCTCCCGGAATTTCACCACTTTTGGAGGATTAATTAATCATGGCAAAGAAAATTTCCGGTTATATTAAATTGCAAATCCCCGCAGGTAAGGCAACTCCCCAGCCGCCTATCGGTCCTGCACTCGGTCAGTACGGCGTATCCATTCCTAACTTCACGAAGGAATTCAACGAAAGAACCAAGAACGATATGGGCTTGATCATTCCCGTTGTCATCACGGTTTACGCTGACCGTTCTTTCACGTTCATCACCAAGACTCCGCCCGCACCCGTTCTGATCAAGAAGGCTTGCGGTATCGAGACCGCTTCTGCAACTCCGAACAAGACCAAGGTCGCTCAGCTGACCAAGGATCAGCTCCGCAAAATTGCAGAACAGAAAATGCCCGACCTCAACGCAGCATCTGTTGAAGCTGCAATGAGCATGGTTGCAGGTACAGCCCGCAGCATGGGTATCACCGTAGAGGAATAAGGGCAGGAGGAATAGCACAATGAAAAAGGGAAAGAAATACACAGCAAGTGCCGCTCTCGTTGAGCGCGCAAAACTCTATGATACCGAAGAAGCAATCGCGCTTCTTTGCCAGACCGCAAAGGCAAAGTTCGATGAAACTGTTGAAGTTCACGTCCGTTTGGGCGTTGACTCCCGTCACGCTGACCAGCAGGTCCGCGGTGCCATCGTTCTTCCTCACGGTACCGGTAAGACCGTAAAGACCCTCGTTTTCGCAAAGGGTGATAAGGCAAAGGCTGCTGAAGAAGCTGGCGCAGATTTCGTCGGCGCAGAGGATATGGTCGCAAAGATCACGACTGAAAACTGGTTCGATTTTGACGTTGTCATCGCAACCCCCGACATGATGGGTGTCATCGGCCGTCTCGGTAAGGTTCTCGGCCCGAAGGGCTTGATGCCTAACCCCAAGGCAGGTACCGTTACGATGGACGTTGCTCGCGCTGTTCAGGAAGCAAAAGCAGGTAAGATCGAATACCGTCTTGACAAGACCAACATTATTCACTGCCCGATCGGCAAGGCATCCTTCGGTGCAGAGAAGCTGAACGACAACTTCTCCGCTCTTCTCGGTGCCATCATCAAGGCGAAGCCCGCTGCAGCAAAAGGTCAGTATATTAAGAGCTGCGTCATCGCTTCCACGATGGGCCCCGGCATCAAGATC
>JAFVXT010000114.1 GCA_017501005.1 Clostridia bacterium | reverse complement strand
GCTTGCATCGGCGGCAAACGTATAATGGCGAGAGGCTTCTCTTTCGCCGTTTTCGCCGATTTCGACAACGGTCAATGCATGTGCTTGCAGATCGGGCGAGGTCAGTGCCGCATAGGCAAAGCGGTCGTCTGCAAAGTCATCGGCTTCGCTTGCGTATTGGTAGGTAATCGTTTCACTGTAAAGGAGACTTTCGCCGTCGAAGGCCTTGCGCTCGCCGCCAAGAATCCGTTTGCTTTCGGGATCGAAGCGGTAGGTGCATGCAAGTGACACACCGTCCTGCACATAAGAGGCCTCCAGAAGAAGCCCGCCGTCCTGCAAAACGGCCTCGCCAAGCAGGGCTTGTGAGCGCAGATCAACGGCAAGCATGAAAAGCGCGTCTTCACTTTCCTTCGGCAGAATGCCGAAAAAGAGCTCACCGCTCTTTTTCCACGCGTAAAGCGCACCGTCAAAGGCATTGCAAACGGCAAGGCGCTCTCCGTCACGGTCAGCCTTCAGCGCGTCGAAGGAAAATGCCCCTTCCGCATCGCGGCTATAGGTGTACTGATATTTTTCGGTCAGATTGACCGCATCATAGCGTTGAACGGTGATCATCAGAGCACTGTTCGGCAAAAGAAGATTGCGCGGGGTGTTGGCTTCGAGCAGAGCTTCAAGCTCGGGAGAAAGCGTGCCCTCCTCGGTCTCGGCGGTCGGCGCTTCGGTTTGCCTCTCGGTCGGCGCGTCGGTTGGCGCGAGCGTCGGTGCTTCGGTCGGGGCTTCTGTCACAGTCTCGGTCGGTACTGACGTTTGTGCGTCTGTCGGAGCGTCTGTCGGAGCATCTGTGGGTGCGTCGGTTGGCGCGACGGTCGGCGCGGCGGTCGGCGTGACAGTTGGTGCCTCGGTCGGTGCTTGGGTTTGCACCTCGGTCGGTGCTGACGTTTGTGCGTCTGTCGGTGCTGACGTTTGTGCGTCTGTCGGTGCTGTCGTTTGCGCTTCGGTCAGTGCTACCGTAGGCTCGTCGGTTGGCGGCAGGGTGGCAACGCTTGCGCCTTGCGTGTCACTTTCCTTCGGGGCGTGGGTAGGCTCTGCCGTGCGCTCGCCGCAAGCGGCAAGAGAAAGAAGCGTGCACAGCAGAAGAAAAAGAAGAAATGCTTTTTGCATCGTGTTTTTCATAGGATCAGGCTCCTTTTATTCATCGGTGAGAGCTTCCGGATAAAAGCTCACGGGGCGGAATCCGTCGTTACAGGAGATCATGGCGGAATGGGGATTCTTCATCCAGCCGTCATAGCGCGCACAGCGCATGACGGTCATTTTCACGGTTTTCATAGTTATATCCTTATTCATATAGATATAGATATTATAACACGCCCGCTCTTCCTTGTCAAGTTTTCGCATGCTTGAAGAGCCGACATGTATTCTTTTTTATTTTTTGCCCGAGCACTTGACAAGTGCTTTTCTTTATGCTATAATAATTTGAAATATAAAGACGGCGTTGACAAGGAGTAGTAGGTCGGACGCGTGCAAAGAGAGCGGGCATTTGGTGCGAGCCCGTCACGGCAGTCAACCGAAGTCGCCTTTGAGCCTGCGGAAAGAAGCGTTTTTCGTGTAGAATCCGCCGCAGTCCTGCGTTATCGGCATCAATGAGGTACGGCTTTTGCCGTATGAAATTTGGGTGGTACCGCGCACAATGCGCCCCGATGATCTTCGGGGCGTTTTTTATATTTTTTCAGTTAAAAAAGCAATAGAAAAGAAAGGATTCTTCAAAACATGAGAAGAGAGTTACCAAAGGTTTATACCCCTTCCGAATTTGAGGATCGCATTTATGCGAACTGGTGCGAAAAGAACTATTTCGCGCCGAAGGAAAGCAAAAACGGCAAAAATTTCTCGGTGGTCATTCCCCCACCGAACGTCACGGGCCAGCTCCACATGGGGCATGCGCTCAACAACACCTTGCAGGATATTCTCGTGCGTGCCAAGAGAATGCAGGGATATAGCACCCTGTGGATTCCCGGCACTGACCATGCGGGCATTGCCACGCAGATCAAGATTGAGGAAAATCTGCGCGTTGAAAAGGGACTTTCCCGCCACGATATCGGCCGCGAGGAATTTCTCAAATTGGTGTGGGATTGGAAAAACGCATACGGCAACCGCATCATCAATCAGCTGAAAAAGCTGGGCTCCTCCTGCGACTGGTCGCGCGAGCGCTTCACGATGGACGAAAATCTTTCGCGTGCCGTCAAGAAGGTCTTCGTTTCGCTTTATGACAAGGGCCTGATCTATAAGGGCTTGCGCATCACCAACTGGTGTCCGCGCTGTAATACCGCGCTTTCGGATGCGGAAATCGAGCACAAGGATTCGGAGGGCGCATTTTATCACGTGCGCTATCCCATCAAGGATCAGCCGGGTGAATACGTGATCGTTGCCACCACACGTCCCGAAACCCTGCTCGGCGATACTGCCGTTGCCGTGCATCCCGAGGACGAGCGTTATGCAAGCCTCGTTGGCAAAATGCTGATTCTCCCCTTGGTCGGCCGCGAGATCCCCGTGGTTGCCGACGAAGCGGTTGAGCCCGAATTCGGTACGGGCTGCGTGAAGATCACCCCCGCGCATGACCCGAACGACTTTGAAACCGGTATCCGCCACAATCTTGAAAACATCATCATTCTTGACGGCAACGGCTGCATCAGCGCCGAAGGCCCTTATTTCGGCATGGACAGATACGATGCGCGCAAGAAGATGGTGGAGGATCTTGACGCCCAAGGATTGCTCGTCAAGATCGAGCCCTGCACGCACGCGGTTGCGCACTGCTACCGTTGCGGCACGGTCATCGAGCCGATGGCAAGCAAGCAGTGGTTTGTACGCATGAAGCCCCTGGCAGAGCCCGCTATCCGCGTGGTCAAGGAGAGCGAGATCCGCTATATTCCCGACCGTTTCTCGAAGATCTATCTCAACTGGATGGAAAACATCCGCGACTGGTGCGTTTCGCGTCAGCTTTGGTGGGGCCACCGTATCCCCGCATACTACTGCGAGGACTGCGGCGAAATGACGGTTGCCGAGCAGGACGTCACGGTTTGCCCGAAGTGCGGCTCGACGCATATGCACCAGGATGAGGACGTTCTTGATACGTGGTTCTCGTCGGCCCTCTGGCCCTTCTCGACGATGGGCTGGCCCGACAAGACCGAGGAGCTTGAAAAGTACTATCCCACAAGCGTTCTCGTCACCGCTTACGATATCATCACCTTCTGGGTGTCCAAGATGATCTTTATGGGCATTGAGTTCATGGACGAGATTCCCTTCCCCGACGTCTTCATTCACGGTCTTGTGCGCGATGCGCAGGGGCGCAAGATGTCCAAATCCCTCGGCAACGGCATTGATCCCTTGCAGATCATTGACAAATACGGTGCCGACGCGCTCCGCTTCGCCCTGGCCTCGGGCAACTCACCCGGAAACGACATGCGCTTCTCGGACGAAAAGATTGAATCGGCGCGCAACTTCGCCAACAAGCTCTGGAACGCTTCGCGCTTCGTCCTTATGAATCTTTCGGGCAACGAGCCCGACGATTATCCCTTGCCGTCGACCGATAAGCTTGCCGCCGAGGACAAGTGGATTCTTTCCCGCTTCAACGAGCTTGCCGCCGCTGTCAACGAAAACCTTGACAAATACGAGGTCGGTATTGCCCTTTCCACCCTTTACGACTTCATCTGGGATATTTTCTGCGACTGGTATATCGAGCTTTGCAAGAGCCGTCTTTCGAATCCCGAAAGCGAAGAGGCAGACACGGCACGCCGCGTTTTGATCTTCGTGCTCACGGGCATTCTGAAGCTGCTCCACCCCTATATGCCTTTCATCACCGAGGAAATCTACTCCTGCTTGCCTCACACCGAGGAAAGCATCATGATCAGCGCATTCCCGACCTTCGACGCTTCTCTCGTCTTCCCGCGTGAGGAAGAGGCGATGGATCGCGTGATCGCCATGATCCGCGCCATCCGCGGCCGCCGTTCGGAAATGAACGTGCCCCCCTCCCGCAAAACCAAGGTGTATCTTGTCACCAAGTATCCCGAGGATTTTGCGCCTGCCGCCCCCTTCTTTACCAAGCTCGCAAGCACGGCCGAACTGATCATCACCGATGCTTACGAATCCGACGATGCCGTTAACATCATCACCGATGCGGCAACGGCATTCATTCCGCTTTCGGATATGGTGGATCTTGACAAGGAGCGTGCCCGTCTGAAGGCCGAGCTTGCCAAGACCGAATCCGAGATCGAGCGCATTGAAAAGAAGCTCGCAAACGAAGGCTTCGTTGCCAAAGCGCCCGCCGCCGTCGTTGACGGCGAACGCGCAAAGCTCTCCAAGTATATCGATACCAAGGATGCACTTTGCGAAGCGATTGCCAAACTCGGTTAAACAAATAAAAAAGGTCGTTTCGTTTTCACGAAACGACCTTTTTTATTTTATATTCAACGCTTACAAACCAAGCGGACACCCTCCACGGCCACAACCGTGACGGTCGCACCGACCTCGAAGACTTCGTTGTCGTCAAGTGCGCGTGCCGCGAAATCAATGCCGTGGCATTTTGCCAGACCCGAGCCTGCGGCGTTATCAACGGTTTCGGTCACGCGGCAACGCGAGCCGACGATCTTTTCTTCATCTACGCCTTTATCCGCTTTCATGCGCTTGGGGCGCATCAGCACGAAGCGCAGGCACAGGAAAAGGCAAGAGGAAATGACAAAAACGGCAATTTCAATGGCGATATTTTCAGTCAATAACGAGACGGGCACGCAAAGGAGCGCGGCAAGCAACAGGCAAAGCGCCACGCGCACACGGGTCAATGCCTCGGAAACGAGCGCGGCCAGTGCAGCAATGCCCCAAATCAATACGTTCATAGTTCACATTCCTTCGGTTTTTGAATGGATTACAGCTCGGAAAGATCAAACGGCGTGCGCTGATAGACCGAGTAGTTCAGCCAGTTGGAAAAGAGCAAATTGGCATGACTGCGCCAGACGTTTTTGGGCGTTTGCGCAGGATCATCGTTCGGGAAATAATTCTTCGGCAGTGCAATCGGCAATCCGCGGTCAACGTCGCGGAAGTATTCGCGGGCAAGGGTATCGGCATCGTATTCCGAATGTCCCGTGACGTACACGCGGCGGCAATCGTGCGTGGCGGCAATATAAAGACCCGCCTCGTCCGAAACTGCCAATACGTCCAGCGCCTTGCACGCATAGACGTCTTCTAACTTGACCTCGGTATGGCGCGAATGAGGCGCGACGAACTCTTCATCGAAGCCGCGGAGCAAGGGGTGGCGAAGATCGGTCGAGCGATGGTGGAAAATACCGAACATCTTTTCGGGAAGCGGATGCTTCTCGATTTTATGATGATAGTAAAGAGCTGCCTGCGCCGCCCAGCAGATATGCAGGGTGGAATAGACGTTGCGGCGGCTCCACTCCATGATGGCACAAAGCTCGTCCCAATAGTCCACGTCCTCAAAGTTGAGATTTTCCACGGGTGCACCCGTAATCACAAGTCCGTCGAAGCGTGCTTCACGCACATCCTCGAAATTCTTATAGAAGGTCTCCATGTGCTCGGCCGAGGTATTGGACGGTCGGTGGCTTGCCGTTTGCAAAAGCGTCAGCTCGATCTGCAGAGGAGTATTGGAAAGCAAGCGGATCAGCTGTGTTTCGGTGACGATCTTGGTGGGCATCAAATTGAGAATGGCGATCTTCAGAGGACGGATGTCCTGCTTGACGGCACGTTGCTCGTCCATGACGAAAATGTATTCGTTTTCAAGAACGTCGCGGGCAGGCAAGCCCGCGGGAATTCGAATCGGCATAAAGTAAAAGCTCCTTTCAAGCGTGGTGACGCAACGCGTCAATGGTAGCCTTGGCATCGTCCGCATTGAAAACGGCAGAGCCTGCCACGAGAATATCCGCGCCCGCTTCAATGACGGTGGCGGCATTTTGAAGATTCACACCGCCGTCCACCTCGATCTCAAGCGAAAGACCGCGCTCGCGGATGACCTCGCGCAATTCCTTGATCTTATCAAGGACAGACGGAATGAGTGCCTGTCCGCCGTAGCCCGGCTCAACCGTCATCACGAGAATATAGTCGCACTTATTAAGATAGGGGAGAATTCTTTCAAGAGGGGTATGGGGATTCAGGGAAAGCCCTGCGCGCTTGCCGCGCAAGCGAATCGTATCGAGTGCCACGGGCACGTCGGCACAAGCCTCTACGTGAACGGTCACCCAATCGGCACCCGCATCAATAAAGCGCTCGATATAGCGCTCGGGCTCGACCACCATCAAATGCACGTCAAAAGGAAGATCGGTTGTGGGCCGCAATGCGGCGATCACGGGAATACCAAAGCTGATATTGGGAACGAACATACCGTCCATCACATCGAGATGAAGGTAATCCGCGCCCGCCGTTTCCATTCTCTTCGCTTCCTCGCCCATACGGCTGAAATCGCAGGAAAGCATTGAAGGTGCAATTCTGACCATAAATTTTTTTGTTCCTTTCGAAGTACAGTTTTTTCTTTTTTACATATGATGAAAGTAGGATCAAATCCGCATGAAGCCGCCTCCGCCGAAGACGAAAAAAACAACGTGCAAAAGAAAACGGATGCGGCACATGCAATACGGAGATCTGTCGTTTTCGAAGTGGCAATTCACTTCAAGACGGCAGATCTCTTTTTTTATTTTTCAAGACAAAGCAAGGCAACGGCATGAACGGCCATGCCCTCGCACGCACCCGTAAAGCCGAGCTTTTCTTCGGTGGTGGCCTTGATATTCACACGCTCTGTCGGCACACCGAAAACGCGCGCGATATTTTCGCGCATTTCGGGAATGTAGGGGGCGAGCTTGGGCTTTTGGGCAATGACCGTCACGTCGGTATTGATAAGAGAAGCTCCGCGGCGATCGGCAATCTCCTTTACCTGCTCGAGCAAAAGCATGCTCGAAATGCCGCGATAGCGTTCGTCGCTATCGGGAAAATGACGCCCGATATCCCCTTCCCCGAGCGCGCCGAGTATGGCATCCATCACGGCATGCAAAAGAACGTCGGCATCCGAATGGCCGAGCAAGCCCTTTTCGTGCGGGATTCTCACACCGCCGAGAATGAGATCGCGCCCTTCGACCAGACGGTGCACGTCATAGCCGTGGCCGATGCGCAAGGAGGTCAGATCGGTCATTTCTTCGCGCCCGCCTTTTCCTTCTTTTTCGGCTTCTTTCCCTCGCGCTCCTGCATACGCAGAAGCACCTCTGCCATGATGA
The DNA here is from genome assembly GCA_017501005.1 of Clostridia bacterium. Classification (GTDB taxonomy): domain Bacteria; phylum Bacillota; class Clostridia; order Oscillospirales; family CAG-272; genus UBA1740. Next base: position 23,725 of record JAFVXT010000114.1, on the reverse strand, counting down.
GATCGGCCTTGGTGGTGACCTTGAAGTTTTCGGGGCCACAATCCACAAGCTTTACGCGGTGGCCGATGGCCTCGACCATGGAATTATCGTCGGTGGCACGCAGGCCTTCCTTTTCCGCCATATATGTGGCGGCACGGTAAAGATCGGCGTGGAAGACCTGGGGGGTCTGCGCCGCCCACAAAAGATTACGGTCGGGCGTTTCGCGCACAATGCCGTCACCGCCCGCGATCTTAACGGTATCGCTCACGTGTGCGGCGGCTGAAGCGGCCTTCATTTCATAAGCCACGGAAACCACGCGCGAGATCATCTCGGGGGTGACCATGCAACGCGCCACGTCGTGAACGGCTACGTAGTCCACGCCTTCACCAAGCGCGTCAAAGCCGTTTTTCGCAGATTCCTGTCTGGTTTCGCCGCCCTTGACGATCAAAGAAAGCTTTTTGATCTTCTCCTCCTCGAGGATCAAGCGAACACGCTCCACCTCTTCGCTGCGCGCGACCACAACGATCTCGTCGATATCCGCGCAATCCTCAAAGGCGCGTGCGGCATACGCGATCAGAGGCTTTCCTTTCAGGATCATCAGCTGCTTTGTCGTGCCGTCCTCACTTGCCATACGGCTGCCGATGCCGCCTGCCAGGAGAATGGCCGCAGTATAACGGCGGCGCCCCGTCAGCGTACGGATGGCACGGCTGATCTTATTCGTCATTGCCATAAAGACTGTCCTTCTTTCGCTTCGACTTATTTGCGGTGGTAAACGAAATGTGCTGTATAAGTACGCATTTTTCCGTCCTCTTCAAGATTGGGCGCGGTCAGAACCACCCCGTCCCCCGACATCAGACGGCTCGCGTCAAGCATATCAACGTTGGCTCGAAAAAGAATTTTCTCGGAAGAGAGCAAAATCAGCTCGCCGTTGCGCACGCTCAAGCAACCGCCGCGCCCCGCCACGAGATCCTCGCCGTCAATGCGCTCGGTGACGTAACGGATCGCCATTCCGTGCAGCTCGGCGGCACGTTCACGGCGGAAAGTTACGCTTTCTTCCTTCTTTCTGCCGAAGAAGCGATTCAAAAAGCCGCCCATGCGATACTCTCCTCCCCCACTTTGATGCTTTTGCGGTACAAAGTCAAAAATAATCATTTATAGTATACCACAAAAAAGCCGAATTGTGAAGGGGGAAAAGCAAAAATTCTACAAAATAATGATAAAAATCTTTTTTCTCTCGCCGTTTGTGGCTTTTGTGCAAAATCGACAAAAAACAAGCCGATTTTTCTACGTGTTTTTTTCGAAAAAATCTCAAAAGCTCTTGCCTTTTTATAAAAAATGCGATATAATGGTAATACAGTGGGGCAAAAAGGGGCAAAGTGTTCTGAAGTGGTAATCTTTCGCCTCGTAAAATTGCACGAAAGGAGAGTTTGGCATGGAACTGGTTGGCGAATATCATCATACGCTTGATGCGAAAAACCGTTTATTCATTCCCGCAAAAATGCGTGACGAAGTCGGCCCCGACTTTTACATCACGAGAAAAATCACAAATCCCTGCCTTGCTCTGTATCCGCCGCAGAAGTGGCGTGAGCTTTCGGACAAGCTGAATGCCAATTCAGATGCAAAATTTGCGCAGCTGAAACGCTTCGTCTTTTCGAAAACCGTTTCAGTCTCCCCCGATTCCCACGGACGTATCATTCTTCCGAGCGAGCTTTTAAGCTACGCGAGCATTGATAAAAGCGTTGTGATCGTCGGCTTCGGCAACTCCGCGGAAATCTGGTCGGAAGCGCTCTATGCGGCAGAAGAGCTTTCGATCGATCCCGCAGCCCTTCTGGCACTCGGCACGGAGCTTGGCCTCTGATATGGATCTTCCCTCCTTTTCCCACGTATCCGTTTTGCTCGGCGAGTGTATTGATTCACTCAACATCCGCGACGGATACACCTACGTTGACTGCACCACGGGCGGTGCCGGTCACTCCTACGAAATTGCCCGCCGCATGGGTAAAGGTAGTCGCTTATTCTGCTTTGACCGCGATGCAGACGCACTGCTCGTTGCCAAAGAAAGGCTTGCGCCGTTTGCCGAGCAAGTCACCTTCATTCACGAAAACTTCTCGGAGCTTGGCCGTGTCCTTGATGAATACCGCATTGACAATCTCGGCGGTGTGCTGATGGATCTCGGCTGCTCTTCCTATCAATTTGATACCCCCGAGCGCGGCTTTTCCTACCGCGCCGACGCACCGCTGGATATGCGCATGGACAGAGATGCTCTCTTTGATGCCTACGCGGTGGTCAACACCTATTCCGAGCAGGAGCTGAAGCGCATTCTGTTTGAATACGGCGAAGAAAGATTTGCCCCGCGCATTGCCTCGGGCATCGTCCGCGCAAGAGAGAAAGCGCCGATTCGCACAACGGACGAGCTTGTCAGCATCATTCGTGCCGCCATGCCCTCCAAGGCAAAGAACGAGGCACAGCACCCTGCAAGACGCACCTTTCAAGCAATCCGCATTGAAGTGAACGGCGAGCTGCAGGCCATTGAGCCTGCCATCAAGGCTGCCGCGCGCCGCATGACGGTGGGCGGACGTCTTGCCATCATTTCCTTCCATTCATTAGAGGACCGCATTGTCAAGCGCGCCTATGCCGATTTAGCCTCGGGGTGCGAATGTCCGAAGGACTTCCCCGTTTGCATTTGCGGCAAAAGGCCGACCGTTGACATACTCACACGCAAGCCCATACTTCCCACAGAAGAGGAGCTTTCTGTCAATCCACGCTCGCGCAGTGCCAAGCTTCGCGTTGCCGAGAGACTGCAGAGCTGACCATTATATTATTAAGTAAAAAACAAAGGAGAACCGTTGTGACAAGGACGTTCCAATTCGCCAAAGCAACCACTGACAATGGCATCAATCCCCTTTTCCTCAAGATGAAGGAAAAGTTTTATCATGACGACCGTGCCGTCGGTGACGTATTGCGTCAGCGTATGGCAAGTGTCGAGATCAATACGCAAGCCCCCGCAGAAGAGCGCGACACGGCCGCCGAGCACCGCGTAACCCGCGCCAATTTCCTGCCGAAGGAGAAGGGTGCTTCCTCGTCGCACGCCATGCGTTCCTTTGAAAGCACCATCTTCACCAACAGACAGATCCGTACCAATGCCCCCAAAAAGCAAGCGAAAAAGAAGGAGTTCCCTCTCCGCACCGTGATTTTTGCAGGCGTATGCGTGCTTCTTCTCATGCTCATGATCTATTCGGGCATGACCATCAACAATCTGAAGCGTCAGCTGAACGATGCAAACGAGCAGCTCACGGTCAAGGAGCTGCAGGCCGAAGAGCTGCAGAACCGCGTGGAGGACCGCATCGACAAGGATGCGATTCAAAAGGAAGCCATTTCCAATCTCGGCATGGTGGGCATTGATACCGTGGAGCATATCTATATCGATATCAACAGCGGTGACGCCGTGGAAATTCACGGTGCTTCCCGAAACCCCGATCTTTTGCTGCAAGCCTTTCAGACAAGTTTCGGAAATTAAGGAATAATCAGATTGCTTTTTCAATAAGATGTTAGCGATAACGGCCTATAGTTCATGGTATAACCGTTATCGCTCGTCCTGTTTTAAGTGCTGAAATACAAAGGAGGGAGCGCGTTGAACAGCCCCGAAAAAGACACAAAAGGCACCGCATCGAATGCCAATTTTCTGCGCCGTTTTTTCAACCGAAAGGGCACCTTTGAAAAGCGCGCTCAAATCATGCTCATCGTCTTCGCAGCTCCTCTCCTCTTTCTGATCGGCATGTTTTTCAAGATCCAGATCATCGACTACGATTTCTACCAAAAGCAAGTCATTGAGGAGCTGACGCTCGGCACCTCGCTTTCCGCCAAGCGCGGCGATATCCTCGATGCAAACGGCAATTTGCTTGCCACGAACAAAACCGTGTGGCTGATCTTTATTTCGCCCGACGATATCCAGGAGGCCAAGGAAGAAAAAGGCATTCCCTACGATGAAATGATTGCCGAAAAGCTTTCCGAGGTTCTGGAGGTTGATTACGAAACCGTTTACAAAAAAGCAAACAAGGCAAACCGCCAATATGAAGAGATCAAGGAAGGCGTTGAAGAAAAGGAAAAGGACGAAATTCTCGCCTTCATTGACGAGCACGATCTCGATTATATGATCTATGCACGCGCGCAGACCACGCGCTACTATCCCTACAGCACCCTCGCCTCGCACGTGATCGGCTTTACGGGTGCAGACAACCAAGGTCTTTACGGTCTTGAGCAGTATTACGATTCCACTCTCAAGGGCAAGGACGGCAAATACATCACGGCAACCGATGCCCACGGCAACGAGATTCCTTACGACTATTCCTCTTACGTCAATGCCGAAAACGGCTTGAACATCGTCACAACCATCGATACCTACATTCAAAGAGAGCTTGAATTACAGCTTGCGACCACCCTTGAAGAATCAGGCGCACAATCCCGCGTTTCGGGCATCGTGATGGACGTGAATACGGGCGCGATCCTCGGCATGGCGGTTCTTCCCTCTTATGATCTGAACGATCCGAACACGCTCGATGCTCTTTCGCTTTTGCAGCTTGACAAGATGAACCTTGAGGTGGGTAGCAGCGAATACAACGAAGCAAAGCTGAATCTCCTTTTCGAGATGTGGAATAACGAAACCATCAGTATGCCCTACGAGCCCGGCTCGACCTTCAAGCCGATCACGGCGGCGGTGGGTGTTGATCTCGACCTCGTGAGCGGCAAATCGGGCGGCTACAGCTGCCCCGGCTATCACATGGTGGGCGGCTGGCCGATTTCCTGCCATAAAAAGACCGGTCACGGCTCAAGCTTTCTCTTTGAGTACGGCCTGCAGCAATCCTGCAACCCGACCATGATGCAGCTGGCCGACAAGATCGGTACGTCGAAATTCTATTCCTATATCAGCGCATTCGGTTATCTTGAAAAAACAGGCATTGACCTGCCGAGCGAGGCAAAGGGCGCATTTTGGAGTGAAAAGGCATTTGCCCCGACTGACCTTGCCGTTTCCTCCTTCGGTCAGCGCTTCAAGGTAACCATGATCGAGCATATCACCGCCATGGCGGCAATCGCCAACGGCGGCACGCTTGTCACCCCCTACCTTGTCAGCGAGATCACCGATTCCGACAACCACACGGTCTGGTCGCGCGATACCACGGTCAAGCGCCGTGTGATTTCCGAATCCACGGCCACCGAGATCACGCGCATTCTCGAAGAGGGCGTTTCGGGTGACGGCGGTGCGAAAAACGCCTACGTCAAGGGCTACAAAATTGCCGCCAAAACAGGTACGAGCCAGAAATTCGATGACGGCGGCTCGGGACAGGATACGGGCAAACGCATCGGCTCCTGCATTGGCTATGCGCCCGCCGACAATCCGTCCATCATTTCGATCATTGTGGTTGACGAGCCGAGCGGCACCAACGTCTACGGCGGCAACGTGGCCGCCCCCTATATTGCCAATCTGATGGCAAACGTGCTTCCCTATCTCGGCTATCAGCCGACCTATGCCCCCGAAGACCAGGTACCGAAAAACGTCGGCAATTACGTTGGCACGAGCATTGCCAAAGCAACCGCCGCCATTGAAAAGCTCGGCTTGCAATGGAAGGTCATCGGCGAGGGCACGCAGATCACCTCGCAGTTCCCCGAACGCGGCACACAGTTGCTTGAAAATCTCGGCACCGTCTATCTTTACACAGAGGGCGCGTCCGAGGAGACGGTCATTGTTCCGCGCGTGGTGGGACTGACACCGCAAAACGCCAACCAAGCCCTGATCAATCACGGTCTGAATATCAAGATCGAAGGTGCGGAAAACTATGAAACGGGCGACAGTGTTCTCACAGTCGAGCAATCCATACCCGAAGGAACACCCGTGCCGCGCGGTACAGTTGTCACCGTAACCTTCCGCCACACCGATATCACAGACTGACAGTCCAAAAAAGACGAAAAAAGCACAGGAAGTCAAGCAACCCCAAGAAAAACGAGGTATGCGCCGTGCTTCTTTCGGAAATTCTTTATGAAAACGAATATACGTCCTCATACAAGGCCGAGGATATCTCCTTTTCCCGCATCGTCGTCAACACGGCGAGGCTTGAAAAAAACTGTGTTTTCGTTTGCATGCGCGGTATGCGCTTTGATTCGCATTCGATGGCGTCTCTTGCCTCTCTTTCAGGGGCGTGCGCCGTCATTGCGGATCACGACGGACGCGTTGAGCTTCCCGACGGTTTTCCGCTCTTTCGCGTGCAGGATACGCATGCCATTCTTCCCTATCTCATCAGCCGTTCGCTTGGCAATGCCTGGCAGAAAAGCCGTCTGATCGCCATCACGGGCACAAACGGCAAAACCTCCACGCTTTATCTGACCGATGCCATCTTACGGCGTGCAGGCTATTCGGTTGGCTGTGTGGGAACGGTGGACATTCTTCTGAACGGCGCACCCCTGCCCTTGCGAAAGGAGGAAGAGGACGCCGTGCGAACCATGACTACCCCCGATCCGACGGTTTTGTTCCCGATTCTCTGCCGCATGGCGGAGGCAGGAGCAGACTATATAATAATGGAAGCTTCCTCGCACGCACTTGCGCAGAAAAAGCTCTTACCGCTCACCTTTGAGCTTGGTCTTTTCACCAATCTTTCGCCCGAGCATCTTGATTATCACGCCAATATGGAGGATTATCTGCGCGCAAAGGCTCTGCTCTTCCCCTTATGCCGCCGCGCGATTCTGAACGGCGACTCTCCGTACAGCTATGAGATCATGCGCAGAACCGGAGTGAAGAGCTTGCTTGTCGGCTCCGAGCCGACACACGATTTTTATTCTCACAGCGTGCTTTCGCACGGCGCACGCGGTACGGATTTCACCTTGCGATATCAAAAAGAAGAGATTCCTATTGCGCTTTCGCTTTCGGGCACCTACAACGTCGAAAACGCGCGCATGGCGGCGGCCGCCGCCTTGACGCTCGGCATCGAGCGCCGCTACGTCACCGAGGCCTTGGCCTCGTTCGAGGGAATCCCCGGTCGGCTTGAACGCCTGACTCCGCCCGAGCTTCCCTTTGCCGTCTTCATTGACTATGCACATACCGAAGCGGCACTGAAAAAAGTGCTTTCCGCTGTCCGCTCCTTCCGTTTACCGCACGAGCGCATTATTTTGCTTTTCGGTTGCGGCGGTGAACGCGACCGCACTAAGCGTGCCCCCATGGGCACGGTGGCGGAAAGCTATGCCGACGAAATCATCGTGACCTCGGACAATCCGCGCAAGGAAAATCCGCACGAGATCATCAGCGACATTTTGCGCGGTATGCCCAATAAGAAAAAACGGCGCGTGACCGTCAACCGTGCGCGTGCTATTCGTGAAGCCGTCCTTCGTGCCAAGGCGGGAGACATCATTCTGCTCTGCGGCAAGGGACACGAAAAATATGAAATCACCTCCGACGGCGTGCATCCGTTTGACGAGCGCGCGCTGGTGGCAGAAGCACTTGCCGAGCGGCAGAAAAACCAAAAAAACAAAGAAAGCGACGTGACCTGACAATGCGTATTACCCTCTCGCTTCCCATGACACTTGAAGAAATTGCCGCGGCCATCGGGTGCGCGTGTGCAGAAGAGAAAAAAAGCACGCTCATCACGCACCTGACCACTGATTCGCGCATGGTCGAGGGGGGCGATCTTTTTCTCGCGCTGCGCGGCGAACGCTCGGACGGCAACAATTACCTATCAAACGCCTTTGCCTCGGGAGCTGCAGCCGCCATTTGCGAGCGTGCAACCGAGGACGGCACGTGCCTGTGCGTTCCCGATGCTCTTTTGGCACTCGGTGCACTCGCCAAGCATTATGCCGCCAAAATCCCGCACAAAACCGTGGCGGTGACGGGCAGCATCGGCAAAACCACCACCAAGGAATTTCTGCGCTGTGTGCTTGCCAAAAAATTCCGCGTGCACGCAACGCTTGGCAACCATAATAACGAGATCGGTCTTCCCTATACCGTTCTTTCCATGCCCCCCGATACCGAGATCCTGATTCTTGAAATGGGCATGACAGGGCTTGGCGAGATCGAATATTTATCCAGAATTGCCTTGCCCGACGTTAGCATTGTGACCACGATCGGCACCTCTCACCTCGAGCGTCTGGGCACGCGCGAAAACATCTGCCGCGCCAAGATGGAGATCACGGCAGGCATGGACGACGGCTCTCTTCTGCTTTTGCAGGGCGACGAACCGCTTTTGCAGGCGCAAATGAACCACCCTCTCGCCCCAAAAAGCTGTTCCTATACAAAAGGTGACTATACGCTTGAAAATCTTTCTACAAACGAGAGCGAAACATTTTTCGACGCTTCGCTTCGCACGGTGCGCCTCACCGACTGCTCGATTCCCATGGCGGGCAAGCATGCCGCGATGGCAGCGCTCTTTGCGCTGGCTACGGCCGAGCATTTCGGCATGACCGAAGAAGAGATGAAAAAGGGCCTGCTCGATTACCGCACCGACGCCTTACGCCAAAATAAAAGCGAGCACACGCTCATGCGTGACGGCGAATCTCTGCACGTCACGGTGATCCGCGACTGCTACAATGCCGCACCCGAATCGATGCGTGCCGCACTTGACGTGCTGATCATGACCGCACGCAAGGCGGGCGGCCGCGCGGTTGCCTTTCTCGGCGATATGAAGGAGCTTGGAGAGACCTCGGACGAATTGCATTTTTCGGTTGGTGCTTATGCCGCGAAATCGGGCATTTCTCTTCTCGTGACCTACGGCGAAAGCGCTGAAAAAATTGCAGACGGCGCGCTTGCAAACGGTTTCCTTGCAGAAAACGTCATCACTCTCAAGGGCACCGATGCCTCGCATGCCGCCCAAGCGCTGCTCCTGCGCCTCAAAGACAACGACACCGTCCTCTTCAAAGCCTCCCGCGCCATGCAAGTGGAAAGGGTGGCCGACGGACTGACAAACCAATAGACGAAAAGCGAAAGGAAATACGATCATGACACCCTACCTTCTTGCCACTCTTGCCGCTACTTTCATTCTGACCGCGTGTCTGACACGGCTTTTGATTCCCACGCTGAAAAAATTCGCAGGCCAAAAGATTCTGATGATCGGTCCGCGCTGGCATAAGAGCAAGGAAGGTACACCGTCCATGGGCGGTCTCTCCTTTCTGATTGCCGTGACGCTCACGCTTTGCGCGGTCGCGGCCGTCATCACGTACAAGCAGAGCATCACCGCCGTCCGTCCGCTCCTGCTTTCGCTTGCTTATGCGCTCGGCAATGCGGTGATCGGTATCATTGACGACTGCACGAAGATCAAGAAAAAGGAAAACGCAGGGCTTACCCCCACGCAAAAGCTGGTTTTGCAGGTGGTGCTGGCCGCCGCTTATCTGGCGCTTCTGAAGCTGTTCGGTATCATCACGACCGACCTTCATCTGCCCTTCACCGATGCGGTGCTGCCGCTCGGCTATGCTTACTATTTCTTTGCATTGATCATTCTTACCGGCATTGTCAACTGCGCCAACCTGACCGACGGCATTGACGGCCTTGCCTCCTCCGTGGCCCTTGTGATCGGCATTTTCTTTGCCTTCACGGCGGCAAAGCTGAATCTTCTGCCCTTGACTGTTTTGAGTGCCGCCGTGATCGGTGCAACGCTTGGCTTTCTCGTATACAACTGGCACCCCGCACGCGTGTTCATGGGTGATACGGGCTCGCTCTTTCTCGGCGCGCTGACGGCATCGATGGCCTTTATGATCAATATGCCCATTCTCATTGTCGGCGTAGGCATCATCTACGTCATTGAGGGCGTTTCGGTCATTTTGCAGGTTGGCTATTACAAGAAAACCAAAAAACGCCTTTTCAAAATGGCACCCATTCACCATCACTTTGAAAAAAGCGGCTATAGCGAGATCAAGATCGTCATTCTCTTCTCGCTTGTCACCGCACTTCTGGCCGCCGTCCTTTATTTCGGCATCTGATCCTCTTTTTTAAAAAACAAGCAAAGGAGTGCCTATGAAAAACAGCTATCCGCAAAACAAGCCGCTGTTCGGCCGCCGCATGACCGAAGCATCGGGCGAAGAGACGCAGAATACGCAATCCGCGCCCTCCGATGAAAAAGCCCGCCTTCTTCTGCTTGCAAAGGAAAAGGAGGAAGAGGCCAGGCGGCTAAAGGAGGAAGAGGCCAGGCGCGAGGCTTTGGCAAAGGAAGAAGCCGCGCGTGAAGAAAAAAGGCAGGCTCTTTTGCGTGAAAAGGAAGCCAGACACGCCAAAAAGATACATACGCCCATATCCTCCGAGCAAATAAGCCAAGCCGAGGAGATGCCTGCCGAAGAGCCTGCAGGCAAGGAGGCCGCTGCCAAAGCGCCTCGCGCCTTCCACTTCGGCGCACCCATCAAGAAAAAAAGCGAAGAAAGCGATAAAGAGCCTTCCTTTGACAACAGAAGCAAGCCGAAAAAGCGGCGCGAAAGGGTGAAAAAGCCCAAAAAAGCAAAAGAGGGGCATCCTTTCCTCGAAAAAATCTGGCGCGTGTTCTTCAGTGACACATCCTTTCGGCGCAATCAATATCTGATTCCCAAATCGAGCGCGGGCTTTGACCGCCTGTTCTTTCTCTTTTTTATGGTGCTCCTCTGCATCGGCTCGGTCATGGTCTTCAGCTCAAGCTATGCCTATGCCGAGGCGCGCTACGGCGACAGCACGTATTTTGTGCGCCGCCAGCTGATTTTTGCGGCACTGGGCATCGGTGTGATGCTGATCGCCTCCATGCTGACAATTGATTTCTACAAGATGATCACGCGCCCGGCCTTTGCTGTCACCATTCTCTTTTTGGTGGCGGTTCTCGTTGTCGGCGTCAATCTGAACGGCGCACAGCGCTGGATCGGCATCGGCCCGATCACCTTCCAGCCGACCGAGCTTGCCAAGCTGACGCTTGTGATGATGCTTGCGTGGTACTATTCAAAATACTCACACAGGCTGCGCGAGGACAACCGCTACTTCGGCGGCAGGCATCTTCTTTACAACACCCTTTTCCCCGGTGCGATCATTGCCGCGATCTGCGGACTCGTCATGCTGCAAAAAGCACCTTTCGGGCATCATCATTCTCGGTGCAATCGGTGTGATCGTCATGTTTTTGGCAGGCAGCGACGGCCGTCATCTTCTGACCTTGATGGGCGTGGCCGTTGTCGGTGTTTCCTGTCTTGCCATTTTCACCGACTATACCAAGCGCCGTATCGACATCTTTCTTGACCCCTACGCCATGCGCCTTGAGGGCGGATGGCAGACAATTCAAGGTCTCAACGCCATCGGCAGCGGCGGCTTGCTCGGACTTGGCATCGGAGACAGCCGCATGAAATACAGCTGGGTATCCGAGCCGGCGAACGACTTCATTTTCACCATCACGTGCGAGGAGCTCGGCTTTGTGGGCGCGATCGCCATCATTGCCTTCTTTGCGCTCTTCGTCTGGCGCGGCTACGTGATTGCCATGCGTAATCCCGACATTTACGCACGCCTTCTGTGCGCGGGTATCATCACGAAGGTGGCCGTACAGACGCTTCTTAATTTTGCCGTTATCACCAATTCGATTCCGAACACGGGTATTCCGCTTCCCTTTTTCAGCTATGGCGGTACCTCGCTCATTATCCAGCTACTTGAGGTCGGCATCGTGCTTTCGATCTCACGGACGTCACAGCTTCAAAAACGTTAATCCACGATCAAAAGAAAGGAAACAACGCCATGCACGTTCTTCTGACAGGCGGCGGCACGGCAGGACACGTCAATCCCGCCATTGCCATTGCCGAGATTTTCAAGAAAAAAGATCCCAACACCGTCATCACCTTCGTCGGTACGCCAAACGGTATGGAAAACCGTCTCGTTGCCAAGGAAGGCTATCCCATGCGTCACGTCAAGGTCATGGGCTTTTCCCGCAGTCTCTCTCCGAAAAACTTCTATGCGGCTTATCTTGCATGGCAATCGCCTCATAAGGCACGCAACCTTCTGCGCGAGCTCAAGCCCGATCTCGTCATTGGAACGGGCGGTTACGTTTCCTGGCCAATCCTCAAGGCGGCCTCTCTTGAAGGGATTCCCTCCGCCGTTCACGAATCGAACGCCATTCCCGGCCTGACCGTCAAAAAGCTTGAAAAATACGTCGATAAGATCCTTCTGAACTTTGAAGAAAGCGGCGCGCATTTTTCTTCGCGCGAAAAGCTCGTGACGGTCGGCAATCCTCTGCGCCGCGGCTTTGCGAAGGCCCAGCGCGACGCTGTGCGAAAATCGCTCGGCATTAGCGAAAATGAAATTCTGATTCTCTCCTTCGGCGGCAGTCTCGGTGCGGCCGCACTCAACCGTGCTTGCCTATATTTGATGACGAATTACGTTGCCGCTCACCCCGAGATCCACCACATTCACGCATCGGGCGAGCGCAATTACGAGGTCTGCAAGCAGATGCTCGAGGAAAATGCAAGCTACGAAAGCGTGCGCGAGCGCACCGTGCTCACCCCCTATATCGACAACATGCCGGAGCTGATGCAAGCGGCAGATATCATCATTTCGCGCGCAGGTGCCATGACGGTCTCCGAGATCGCATTGGCCGGCCGTGCCGCTATTCTCATCCCCTCCCCGAACGTTGCCAATAATCACCAGTTTAAAAACGCCAAGCTGCTTGCCGACGGCAACGCTGCCGTTTTGCTTGAGGAAAGCGATAATCTCGGTTTTCTTCTTGCCGAAAAGGTGGACGCTCTGGTCGAGAACGATCACTTCCGCAAGACGGTTGCCCATCACGTCAAAAGCTATGCACGTGCCGATGCAAACGAGCTGATCTACGAAGAGCTGATGGCTCTTGTCGCTCAAAAATAAGGAACAAAAAATTCAAAGAAAGGAGGAAAAAGCATGGCAGAAGAAAAAAAGCCAAAGAATATGCAGACCTCGGATTCTGCTTCGGAGGGCAAAACCGTCAATATGGAAGAAGCACTTCAAAAGCAAGAAAAAGAGGGTAAAAAAGCATGGCAGGATCCCGACTTTGACGAAAAGCCGCACGTTCCCGCGCGGAGTACGGGCCTTTTGGCGCTTGCCTCTCTTTTGCTCTTCGTTGCCTGTCTCTTTTTCGTCCGCTTTGAAGTAAACCGCATCGGCTCGGTCACTGTCAGCGAGGGCTCGTATCTCACGGAAGCGCAGATCAGCGCCATCATCGGTACGCCAAACGGCAAATACCTCCCCTCACTCGATACCGAGAAGATGGAGGAAAGGATCAAGGCACTCTCCCCCATGGTTGCCGACGTGAGCTTCGAGCTTTCGCTTTCGCGCCGCTTACGCGTACAGATCATCGACGAAGAATACGCTTATTATTACCGCACGGAAAATGGCGCGACCTTGCTTTTGAATGCCGACTTCAAGGCTCTTGCCTACCACCCGAAAGATTCCTGCAAAAAGAAGGACTGCCCTTATGAAAAGGGGATGCTCACCGAGCTTTATATCCAAGCACCCGAAGAGATCACCGTCGGTGAGGTTCTGTCCTTCGACGGCAAGGACGAGCTTTCCTCCTTCGTTGCCGAGCTGAACGGCAAAAAGGGCTCGCTTTACAAAAAGCTGAATCTTCTTGATATCCGTAACGCCCGCCACATCGTCTTCATATTCGACAGTCTTGTCTGCGTGGAATTGAGCGATCACTCTGACCTTGACGTCAAGTGTCTGGCAATCGAAAAAATGATGGCCAAGCGTCAAACGCGCGAGGAAGCAATCGAAACGCGCTTTACCTACGTTGATCCCATCAGCGGTTCGATCTATTGGGCTGTGGAGGAATGGGCGAACCTGTATGAGGATTATCCCAATCCCGACCGTCCGTAACGGCGCGCCGACACGCTAACATGTGCATTCATGCGTGATTGTGTGAACAATCTTTTAATTTTAAAATAATTTTAAACTTTTTTGTCTTTTCATCTTGCAAATTAGAAAGTTTTATAGTATTATAATAGTTGTAATAATGTATGCGATGCTACGAAGCCGACCGTTCGCCGCAAGTCCCTCAAAACGTGGACAAGCACGCAGTGGTTCGACCTCTTTTTTCAAAGGCCGGATCGGCATCGCAGCTTTGATGAAAGGACGGCAATCTCCATGGGCAACGAGTACATGAACAGCGAAAACAAAATTAACATTAAGGTCATCGGTGTCGGCGGCGGCGGAAACAACGCAGTGAACCGCATGATCTCTTCCAACATCCGCGGTGTTGAATTCATCACCATCAACACCGACAGCCAGGTGCTTTCCGCATCCGGCTCCAATACCAAAATCACCATCGGTGCGAAGCTGACGCATGGCCGCGGTGCAGGCGCAAATCCCGACATCGGCCGCCGCGCAGCAGAGGAAAGCATCGAGGAGATCAAGTCTGTCCTTGCCGGTGCCGATATGGTCTTTATCACCGCAGGCATGGGCGGCGGAACCGGCACGGGTGCTGCTCCCGTTGTGGCCAAGGCCGCACGCGAGATCGGTGCTCTTTCGGTCGGCATCGTCACAAAGCCCTTCGCTTTTGAGGGCAGAAGAAGAATGCTCCAGGCAGAAAGCGGCATCAAGGAGCTGCGTGAGTACGTCGACTCCCTGATCGTGATTCCGAACGAGCGCCTGAAGCAGGTATCGGATATGCCGATCACGCTGGCAAACGCATTTGAGATCGCAGACGACGTTCTTCGCCGCGGTGTGCAAAACGTTTCCGAGCTGATCAACGTTCCCGGCTACGTCAACCTCGACTTTGCGGACGTCACTGCCGTCATGAAGGATGCAGGCTACGCACACATGGGCGTTGGCTCTGCCAAGGGCACGGACAAGGCAAAGATTGCCGCTATGCAGGCAGTTTCCTCGCCTCTTCTTGAAACCACCATTGCAGGTGCGATGGGCATCATCGTCAGCATCACGGCCTCTCCCGACATTCAGCTCGACGATATCACCCTCGCTTCGGCGATGATCTCCGAGCAGGCTCATCCCGATGCAAACATCATCTGGGGTGCCGCATTCGATCCCGCGCTGGAGGACGAAATGCGCGTGACCATCATTGCTACGGGCTTTGAAGGTGCAAAGCCTGTGATCACTCCGATCATTCCCGAGGAAGTGGCACCGCAGACCGAGAGCAAGGATACCCAGCCTGTTATTGACGCGAACAGCATGAAGCGTCCTGCGCCCTCCCCCCGCGATTTCGACGATATCCTTGATCTTGTCAACAAGCGCAGATAAGCTCTTCGCTCACCGATCAACCGGATATTTTTTCTGATTCAAAAGCTCGGTTTTCAAAGGAAGATCGGGCTTTTGATTTCTTTTCACCGTTAGGCGGCATCTTTTTTTGCACGTTTTCATTCGTGAAATCACATCTTTTCTTTCCTCGCATATCCTTACGATAAGAGACTACTTTACGCAGAAAGGTTCGCACGACTATGCCCGTACTTCTCACAGCCCTCGGTGTCGGCGGTGCCACCATCGTCGGTGCTTTGCTCGGCTTTCTTTTCAAAAAGCCTTCCCACAGAGCAAACGATCTGATTCTTTCGTTTGCCGCAGGCGTCATGCTTGCCGCTTCTGTGGTCGGCTTGATCCTTCCCTCTCTCGAATACGGCGGTAAAATCTCGATCCTCATCACGGTTGCAGGCATTTTTGCAGGTGCACTTTGCCTGAATCTCATTGATAAGCTCGTGCCGCACCTACATAAGCTCACGGGCGTTGATGAAGAGAGCCATCCGCAAAACGGCAATCTGAACCGCATTTTGCTCTTCGTCATTGCCATTGCCATTCACAATCTGCCCGAGGGCATTGCCGCAGGCGTCAGCTTCGGCACGGGAGATACCGCGCAAGCCATCACTGTGGCGGGCGGTATTGCTCTGCAGAATATCCCCGAAGGCATGGTCATTATTGCCCCGATGATCGCAGGCGGCATCAAGCCGAGCCGCACCTTCATCATTGCCATGATGACGGGTGTCGTTGAAATTCTCGGCACGTTTCTCGGCTATTTCGCGGTCACGCTCTCCGAGGCCGTGCTTCCCTTCGCGCTTGCCTTTGCGGGCGGCACAATGCTTTACGTGATCAGCGACGAAATGATCCCCGAAACGCACGCCCACGGCAACGAACGCGGTGCCACCTATTTTCTGCTGATCGGCTTTTCGCTCATGCTCCTTTTCGACCGGCTGCTCCCTTGACAGACCGCTTTTTTCCGCGCCCCGATCCCCAAAAGAACAAGCAAAAGGATAGCTTCCTGCACGAAAGTGCAAAAGAGCTATCCTTTTTTCCGTTTTTGGGAAAATACTACGCAAAATCTGTTTACAAAATCTCGGTTTTGTGCTATAATAAGATGAAGTATTGTTTTTTGACCGCATTTTCTATTTGATTTTTCCGGTCTATACAGAAAGGGCTGTTTTTTCATGAAAGCGACCGACTCTTTGCCAGTCAACCGTAAGATTCTTTTCCGCTTGGCGCTCTTTTTCGCGCCCTTCCTTTCGCTGACCTTTTTAACGCTTCTTTTCGGATACGCGCCGCTCGGTGACGGTTCTGCGGCCGCCTCGGGCGATACGCAGTATCTTTCTTATATCGCGTCTCTGCGCTCCTATCTCACGGGCAACGGCTTTTTCGGCTTTGCCGAGCTTGCAACCGACGCCTCTTTTCTGCACGTGCGCTATGCGGGCAGTCCCTTCACCTGGCTCAATGCGCTTTTCCCCGTCTCCTTGCAGGCGGGCGCCGCGTTCCTTTTGCTCGCCGTCAAGAGCGGTCTTGCCTCGCTTTCCTTCTCGCTTTATCTTGCGCACCGCCGCCAAACGCTCCCGAAGCCGCTTGTGCTTTTGCTCTCCTTTTCCTATGCGTTGCCCGCATGGCTTGCCTTAACCGACGGTCTTGCGCTTCTGGCCGAGCAGCTTATTCTGCTCCCGCTTTTATTGCTTGCCCTTGAGCGTTTTTTTGAAAGCGGCAAAAGCGGCCTTTTGATTTTTTCTCTTACCTTCATTTTCATGACGGGCTATGCCGTTGCTTATGCCACCGTCCTTTTCGCGTTGCTTGCCCTTCTCCTTTCCTTTGCCGAGGGGCGCGTTCGATGCGAACAAGGCAAGGCGGCCGCCAAAAAGCTGGCCTTTTCGCTTCTGCTTGCCATTCTCTTCGCATTGCCCTTTCTTTTACATGCGCTCACCAAGCTCTCGGCAATCGGCTCGGTGAATACCTATAGCGGCTCCTGGCTTTATCGCCTGCCGTTGCTTTTGCTCGGCTTCTGGCCGGGGACGGCAATTCCCGAATTTCCGATCTTTTACGTGGGGGTGCTCCCACTACTCCTTTTTCCGCTTTTCTTCGCTTCAAGCAAGTTTTCGGGGCGTTACCGCGCATGCTTTGGCATTGTGCTTGCTCTTCTCGTCACCTATTTTTTCTTTTTCAATCCGTTTGGCGGCGCGCTTTCGTTTGGTCTCTCGTTTTTGGTGCTTTTGCTGACCGCCGATTTTCTTGCATCGGACAGTGCATACAAAAAGATTCTATTGACCGTGACCGCGGCCATTCTTCTCATCTTCCCGATGATATTGCAAAAGCTTTCCTACCGCATGCCGAGCGACGGCAATGCTCTTGATATTCTTTCGCCGCTTTACGGCATGTACCTACCGCTTGCCCTGATCTTTGTCGCAGTGCTTGTTCTTTCCGCACTGCTCGAGCGTCAAAGCCTCTCGCGTGCATTGGCCGCGCTTCTCGTCACTCTGGTGCTCCTTGACGGCGTTGCCGCCACCTTCTGGCGCACGTCGGGCAAAACCTTCCTTGAAACCGAAAAGGTGACAGAGATCAACGTAGAAGAGACCGCTGAGCTGCTCTTCTCGCGCGCCAAGATCACACGCTCGCCCATTGAGCGCACGCGCCTGACAATCATAGGCAACGCAAAAATCCCCTATGAACGTGATTACCTGCTCGGCGCGGACAAGGAAAACGCACTCTCCCCCGCGCTTTCGAAATTTCTTTCGGGAATCGGTGCGAACACAAGTGCCGATCTCGGCACCGCGCCCATGCCCTTTGCCGACGCTTTGCTCGGTGTCTCTTATACGCTGACCGATTCTACTTGCGGTGCGCACTATTCGCTCATCAAAAAGCAAGACGAGCTCTCACTTTACCGCGCAGCGGCGCTGCCCACAGTCTTTGCGTCATCGAAGGACGTGCTCACCTTTGAAGGAAAAGAAAGCTCGCCCTTCCTCTACACGAACGCCTTTCTTTCCGCCTTGCTCGGTCAAAAGCAGGAATTCTATCATCCGCTCTCCGACGTCACCGTCACGCAAAGCGGCGATACCGTGACACTGAAGGGCAACGTCACAAAAACGGGCACGCTTTGCTTTTACAGCGAAAGCGTCGGCTCGCCCAACCTGAACGTAACGGTGGCAACCAAGAGCTACCGCCCGTATGAAAACGGCAAAAACAGCGGCATTCTTCCCTTTGATAAGGTGGAAAGCGGCAATGCGGCCGTTGCCGTCTTCAATGACGGCTATCTCGCCGACAAAGAGAATTTCTATACGGCAGACGATCAGCTTTTAGAGAACGCTGTCAATACCTTGCGTGAGGGCGCACTGCAGAATGCCGCGCTCAAGGGCGGCGTTCTGACAGGAGAGGTCACGCTTGATGCAAGCACCCCCGTGCTGATGACCACCTTGCCCTACGATGCCGATTACACCGTCAGAATCGACGGCAAAGCAGCAAAAACCGCATCGGTACAGGGCTTGCTTGCCGTTTCCGTAGGGGAGGGCACGCACACCGTATCGATCGAACGCCCTGCGTCCTTCGGCATCTCTCTTCTGCCGAGCGCCATCGGTCTTGGCGGTACGCTGGCGGCCGCCGTTCTGCTCTTTTTGAAGAAAACCAAGGAAGCGCAGGGAAAAGCAAAATGACAAGCATTCCCAAGCTTTCTCGGCTCGATATTCTTGAGCTGAAGAAGCCGCATCCGTGCGGCGAAAAGCGTGTCAGGATTCTGCGTCTCGGCAGTGACGTCAAAATCGAATGTCTCGGCTGTGCGCACGTGATCACCCTTGATCGCATCAAGCTTGAAAAGTCCATTCGAAGGATCATTTCATCCGAACCCGATATGAAAGGAAGCGCAATATGAGTCAAAAGAAAAAGAAAGAGGCACGGATAGAGGACGTATCGGTGCTTGACAGGCCTTCGCGCCTGCATCGGCTTCTTCGCTGCAACCTCACACGGTCAAGTGCCTTTTACTTCCTTGCCTTTGCCATTCCCGCCGTCATGCTCTACCTTGTGTACGTGCTTTTGCGGTATGAGGAATTTCTCCCGCATTTGTCGGTGCTCAAGATCGATATGTCCTTCCAGTATATTTATTATTTCCGTGCGCTGCAGGATTGGATCCAAGGTGAGGGCTCGCTCATCTATTCCTTCAGCCGTGCCCTCGGCGGAGAATTTCTCGGCATCTTCACCTATTACCTCTCCTCGCCCATCTCCTTCATCGTCGGTCTTTTCTCACGAGAGGCGATTCTTGACGCCATCATGGCCGTCTACTTGATCAAATGCGGTCTTTCGGGTCTGACGGCCGCCATTTATCTGCGCAAATCCGCCAAGGTCAGACCGCTCACCGCCATTCTCTTCGCAACGCTGTATGCCATGTGCGGCTTTTCGGTGGTCATGCACATCAACATCATGTGGATGGACGGCGTGCTTTTGCTCCCCCTGCTCGCACTCGGCATCGAACGGCTGATCGTTCAGAAGAAATACCTTCTCTTCGTATCAACGGTTGCGCTCAATCTCCTTTGCAACTATTACGTCGGTTATATGTCCTGCATTTTTGCGTTCTTCTATTTCTTCTACGCCTATTTTTCCATGTCACGCGAGGAGCGCAATCCGCAAAACGAATCCCGCCATTTTCTGCGCGCGCTCGTGCGCATTGGCGTTTTTGCCGTCATTGCGGTGGCCATCTCGGCCATCTGCATTTTGCCTGCCTACTATTCCCTCTCCTTCGGCAAGGACGCCTTTTCCACCCCACAATGGATCTTCAAATCGCAATTTCCCCTCTTTGACCTCTTCGTCAAATTCATGTTCGGCTCTTATGACACCTTGAAATACGACGGTGCGCCGCACCTCTATTGCGGCGTGATCATCATGGTGCTGATTCCTCTCTATTTCATCGGCCACGCGGCAAGCAAGAGGCAAAAGATCTGCTCGGCCGCCATGATCTCGCTCTTCGTGCTTTCCTTCTCCTTGCAATTTCTCGATCTGATCTGGCACGGCTTCCAGGCACCGAACATGCTGGAATTTCGCTATGCGTTCATGCTCGTATTCCTTCTTCTTGTGATGGGTGCCAAGGTCTTTGACCGCATCCGTGAGTTTGATCCGCGCGCGATCATTGCCGTCACGCTCGTTTTGCTCACACTCTGCTTGGCCGTCTTCTATTTCGATTACAAGCACGTCGATCCTTACTATACCCTGCTTGCTACGGTTCTTCTTCTGGTCGGCGAGACCTTGCTTTTGGTGCTTTGCACCTATCCGAAGATCAAGACACAGCTCGTCACGGCGGTGCTGACCGTGATCGTGATGATCGAAAGCTACGCCTGTGCTTGCGCCTATATGGCAGGCCAATGCGACGAATTCGGCTACAGCTACGATACGACCTTCAATCAATACATGGCGCGCTGGCGCGGTGAATTTGAGTATCTGAAGGAAAGAGACACCGATTTTTACCGCACCGAGAAGCTGAATTATCTCAAATACAACGATTCCTACGCCTTCGGCTATCGCGGTCTTGCCGGCTCGACCTCCACCTTCAACCGTGAAACGCTTGCCCTTTTGAGCGGTCTCGGCCACACGGCGGAATCGCATTATTCCTACTACGTCGGCGCAAACCCCGTCATTGATTCCTTGTTCGGCGTTCGCTATCTTTTAAACGATTCCGCAAAATACATTCCGTCGCTTTACGATCACCACCACACCGATACCGAGATCTACACCTATAAAAACACGTATGCCCTTTCGATCGCCTTCGCAGCGGATAGCGAGGTGGAGCGTATCACCTTGAGTGCCTCCACACCCGAGGACGTGGCAGAGCACGCGGCCGCCATTGCCGCCGCCCCCTTCGGCATGCCCTTTGCTTCGCTTGCGCTCTTCAACGACGGACGAAACGTACAAAAGATCGAAAGCGTCTCGCCCTTTGACCGCTTGAATACGCTGGTCTCTTCGATCCTTGGCGAAGAGGTGAAGCTCTTCTATCCCGTAGAATTCACGGTAACGGGTGATGACAATACCGAGATCAAGACCAATTACGTGGAATACCATCGCTTCGGCCGTATTGAGGAAGGCAAGAATGCCGACGTGACCTTCACCTTCCATGGCGCAGGCACGGACGATATTTACGCTTACTTCCCCACCGCATACACAAACGAAGCCAAGGTCTACGTCAACGGCGAGGACTACGGCAAATATTTCTCCAAGGGCAATCGCCGCTTCCTCTTCCTCGGCCAAACCGAGGCGGGCAAGGAGGGCTCGCTTACCCTGCGCATTTCCAATAGCGACAACTGCCTCTGGATCTACAAGGATCTGCAGAGCACGGCTTCCCCTAAGCCTCTTGCCAACTGCTTCTACGCGCTTGACACCGAGCTTTTCCACGAGGTCTTCACCAAGCTGGCCGAGGGCAATTATAAGATCACCTCTTATACCGAAAGCTCCTTTGACGGTACCATCAAAACCGCCAAAAGCGATCAGACGGTTCTGACCACCATTCCCTATGACGAGGGCTGGCAGATCACGGTGGACGGCCGCGAAATCGACTATCACAAATCCCTTGATTCCTTGATCTCCTTCCGCATCGACGAGGCGGGCGATCACCGCGTAACCATGGTCTATGCACCGCCGATCTATTCTTACGGCGTGTATATCACGGCGGCAGGACTTGGCACGCTTGCCCTTTGCCTTGCCTTCAGCTTTGTCCGTTACCGCAAGAACAAAAAGCTTTCCGCATCTTTACCCGAACCAAACGAACAACCGAAAGGATGACCGATTATGTTTTATCATATCCGCGGTGAGCTTATGCACCGCGAGCCTTCCCTTGCCGTTTTGGAGTGCGGCGGCGTTGGCTATGCACTGACCGTCAGCCTCATCACCTCCGAGACGCTTGAAGGGAGCATGGGCAAAACCGTCAAGCTCTATACGCACCTGCAGACCCGCGAGGACGGCGTGGAGCTTTTCGGATTTTATTCGAAGGAAGAGCTTTCCTGCTTCAAAATGCTGACCTCTGTCTCGGGTGTCGGCCCGAAGGCCGCCATGTCCATTCTCTCAATCCTCACCCCCGAGCGCTTTGCCTTCACGGTGTCAAGCGAGGACGTCAAGGCACTCTCCAAGGCCCCCGGTGTCGGTGCAAAAACCGCCGCACGCATTATTTTGGAGCTGAAGGATAAGATCGCCAAGGAAAGCTCGATCAAGCCTTCCTTTGATGGTGCGCCGTCGGCCGCCCCTGTCGCCTCGGGCGACAAGCGCAAGCTTTCCGAGGCCGTGGATGCTTTGACCGTGCTCGGCTACAACCGCAGTGAGATCCTCGACATTCTCCGCAAGATCGACACCGCGCCCCTTTCTCTTGAAGAGATCATCACGGCTGCGCTCAAGCAATTTGCAAAGCCGTAACCTATAAGGAGTACGTATGGAAACCACCGAATTTGATTTTGAAGACCGCATGGTCAGCACCGAGTATACGGGTGTGGATTCGGATATAGAGCTCAGTCTGCGTCCCAAGCAGCTTGAGGACTATATCGGTCAGGAAAAGGCCAAGGATATTCTTTCGGTCTATATTGACTCAGCCAAGCTGCGCGGCGAGCCGCTTGATCACGTCTTGCTCTACGGCCCGCCCGGCCTTGGTAAGACCACCCTTTCCAATATCATTGCAAACGAGATGAACGTGAACATCCGCACGACCTCGGGCCCTGCCATTGAAAAGCAAGGCGATCTTGCAGCCATTCTCACAAGCTTAAACGAAGGCGACGTGCTCTTCATTGACGAGATCCACCGTCTGCCCCGCGCAGTTGAAGAGATCCTTTATCCCGCGATGGAGGACTATGCTCTGGATATCATCATCGGCAAAGGGCCGAGCGCGAGAAACGTCCGTTTGCCGATTCCCAAATTTACCCTGATTGGTGCGACAACGCGCGCAGGTCAGCTGACCACTCCCTTGCGCGACCGCTTCGGTGTTCTGCTCAAGCTGCAGCTTTATACCCCTGAGGAGCTTTCCACCATCGTCAAGCGGAGCGCAACCATTCTCGACATTCCCGCAGAGGACGGCGGTGCACTTGAAATTGCCACGCGTTCGCGCGGCACGCCCCGTATTGCCAACCGCCTTTTAAAGCGCATCCGCGATTTCGCCATCGTGCGCGGCGACGGCATCATCACCACCGAGATCGCCCGCTCGGCACTTGATAAGCTCGAAATCGACGCACTCGGCCTTGACAATACCGACCGTCAGATGCTCACCGCCATCATTCAGTATTACGGCGGCGGCCCTGTCGGGCTTGAAACTCTGGCCGCCACCATCGGTGAGGAGGCCATCACGATCGAGGACGTTTACGAGCCGTATCTGATGCAGATCGGCTTCCTCAGCCGCACGCCGCGCGGCCGTTGCGCCACACGGCTTGCTTACGACCATTTAGGTCTTCCCTTCACCCCCGAAACCGTGGCAGAGCCGCCCATAACCTTTCTGCCGCAGGACGAGCATTGATTCGAAAACAGCATAAAGAAAAAGCGTTGCGAACTTGCGTTCGCAACGCTTTTTCTTTGAATCAATGCTCGTCCTGCGGCAGGAAGGTAATGGGCGGCTCT
>JAFVXT010000113.1 GCA_017501005.1 Clostridia bacterium | reverse complement strand
CCGATCAGGCGGGCAATCTCGCGCATTTCTTCTTCCTTCATGCCACGCGTGGTGACGGCGGGCGTACCGATACGGACACCGCTTGTGACGAAGGGCTTTTCGGGATCGTTCGGAATGGCGTTTTTGTTGACCGTGATATGCACGGCATCAAGGCGTCTTTCAAGCTCTTTGCCCGTAACGCCGAACGGACGCAGGTCAAGGAGCATGAGGTGATTGTCGGTGCCGCCCGATACGAGGTTGAAGCCCTCTTCAAGGAAGGCAGCGGCAAGAGCCTTTGCGTTTTTGACGACCTGGCTCTGGTAAGCGCGGAAGGCAGGGGTGAGTGCTTCGCCGAGGCAAGCGGCCTTGGCGGCGATGATGTGGAGAAGAGGTCCGCCCTGAATGCCGGGGAAGATCGCCTTATCGATCTGCTTTGCGAACTGCTCACGGCAAAGGATCATACCGCCGCGCGGACCGCGCAGGGTTTTATGTGTGGTGGTGGTGACGATATCTGCATACGGCACGGGCGAGGGATGCTCACCTGCTGCCACAAGACCCGCAATGTGTGCCATGTCCACCATCAGGTAAGCACCGACCTTGTCGGCAATGGCACGCAGACGTGCAAAATCAATGACGCGGGGATATGCCGATGCGCCCGCAACGATCAGACGGGGCTTGTTTTCAACGGCAAGACGCTCAACCTCGTCATAGTTAATGAGGTGCGTTTCTTTATCAACACCGTAGGAAATGAAGTTATAGTAAAGACCGGACAGATTCACGGGGCTGCCGTGCGTCAGGTGACCGCCGTCGGCCAAGCTCATGCCAAGCACCGTATCGCCCGGCTTGAGGAGTGCCACGTAAACGGCAGTGTTCGCCTGGCTGCCGCTATGAGGCTGCACGTTTGCGTGCTCGGCACCGAAAAGCTCCTTGGCACGTGCGATGGCGATGTTTTCCACAACGTCCACGCATTCGCATCCGCCGTAGTAACGGTGGGCAGGATAGCCTTCGGCATATTTATTGGTCAGAATGGTGCCGGCGGCCAGAAGCACCGATTCGGATACCACGTTTTCGGAGGCAATCAGCTCAATGCCGTTTTCCTCGCGAACGTATTCGGCGCGCACAGCATTGCCAAGCTCGGGATCGAGCGCGGTCAGACGGTCGATTGTCATTTCAATTTGATTGGACATGTTTATGCTTCCTTTCAGTTTCATTTTCTTCTTCATTTTCTTCATGTTTACAAAATATTATACTACAAACTGCTTTTTTTTGCAATAGGTAAATGGCAAAAACAGGAGTTTTTTTGCCGTTTGCCGTCATTTTTTTACAAAAACATAAAAAACGCTTGTCAGAGCAGCTTTGTTTATGCTATAATGACGGTGTCCGTATGGAACATCATTCAAAAAGGAGCTTTTATGAATTTTCAAGCTTTGCGGGATTTTCAGGATCACTTGACGTCATGGCGCATCCCCGGCTGTGACTGCGAGGTGCGCATCGGACACGAAACCGTCCACCGCTATCAATCGGGGTATGCCGATCTTGCTACGAAAAAGCCGATGAGGGGTAATGAGTTTTATTATCTTTGGTCATCGTCCAAGGTGATGACGGCGGTGCTGGCACTCAAGCTCTATGAACAGGGAAAATTTTTGCTTGACGAGCCTCTTGAACGCTATGCACCCGAGTTCTCCGAGATGTGGATCGAGGAAATCATGCCCGACGGCAGCATTTCACGCCGTAAGGCCGAGCGTAAGATCCGCCTCGTTGACGTTTTCACCATGTCTGCGGGGTTTGGCTACAATATGGAATCCAAGGAGATCAAGGATCTGATTGCCGCCAAAAACGGCGGCGGTACGGCACGCGATATGCTGAAGGCCTTTGCTGCCATGCCGCTTTACTTTGAGCCCGGCGACCGCTGGGGATACAGCCTCGGTCTTGACGTTCTCGGCGGACTTGTGGAGATCCTTGCCGACTGCCGTATGAGCGAGTTTGCCCAAAAGACGGTTTTCGATGTGCTTGGCATGCGCGAGACCACCTTCGGCATTCCCGACCGCGCGGATTTCAAGGAGCGGCTTGCCACACCGTATATTTACAACGCGGCAAACGATTCGTATGATCTTGACGGCATACCGCGCCATTATCTGACACCCGAATACGATAGCGGCGGCGCGGGGCTGGTCAGCACGCTTGACGATTACATTCTGTTCGTTGACGCATTGGCAAACGGCGGTGTCGGCGCAAACGGTGGGCGCATTCTTTCTTCGTCCACAATCGATCTGATGCGCACGAATTTTTTAGACGAGCATCAGCGCCGCACGATGACCTGGACACAGCTTGCGGGCTACGGCTACGGCCTCGGTGTGCGCACGCACATTGACCGTACAAGATCCGGCTCGCTCGGTCCTGACGGAGAGTTTGGCTGGCAGGGCGCGGCCGGCACCATGATCATTGCCGATCCGTCTAACCGTCTCGCCGTCTTCTATACCCAGCAGATGAGCAACAGCCAGGAGCCGTATATCCTTCCGCGCTTGCGCAACGTTGTGTATGCCTGCCTTGACAAATGATGCTGTCATAAAAAGCGTTCCGATCGACCGATCGGAACGCTTTTTAATCTTTGATATAAACAATTTGTCCGCCGTCCTCCAGCTTTTCGATCAGCTTCTTGCCCGAGCGGTAGAAGACCGTCTGCTCGCCGCCAAAGGTCAAAATGATTTTGTTGCCGTCCCGTTTCCAAGAGCCGTTCAGCTGCACGCTTTGGCCGTCTGATGCGCTGATGCCGCTGACGTAGGTGGCAACGCCGTCTTTTTTGAGATGAAATTCGATGTTTTTTCCACTCTCACGATCACCGCTTGCGCTGATCTCATACGCACAGACGTACACTCCGCGCGGATCGGCTTTGTGGAAGGCGAGCGCGATTGAAGCGACGGCGATGGCAACGGCGCATAAGGTCAAAAGGAGAGCACCGACTGCGTGTGTACGCTCTTCCTGTGTGAAAGCGGGGGAGGTATGGAGATTTTCCGTGCGTTCCATGCGGCGCTCCTTTCCCGTTTCGAAAACGGTCATTGTGAATTGGCGATATCACTGCAAGTATACCATAAAAAGCGCCGTCTGTCAAGCATGCTTTGTGTGCGAAGCCCTTGTTTTTGGTTGATTTTTGAAGAAAAATGCGCAAGAAAAAATATTTTTGTCAATTCTGCCTATACCATTTTTTTCAAGAAATGTGGTATAATAAGTATGACAAGTTACATCAACTGTCCATTTGGGAAAAACGGTGTCAAAAATCAGAAGAAAAGGAGCTTTTTATGGCGGTGCAGATCGGAGATGTCATTCTTTACGGTGCAAACGGTGTTTGCCGTATTGATGACATGCGTACTGAAAAGTTGGGCTTGGAAGTGCGTACCTATTATATTTTGAAGCCCATACGGAACGGAAGCTCCACGATTTTTGTACCTGCGGACAACCCTTCGCTTGTGAAGCAAATGCAGCCCATTCTGTCGAGCGGCGAGATTCACGAGCTTCTTGTGCAGGTTGCATCGAAAAAGGAAGAGGGGTGGGTCAGTGATGCCCGCGCCCGTTCCGAGCACTATAAGGGCATTCTTTCAGGCGGGGAGCGTGCACTCATTTTGTCTGCGCTCCGCACGCTTTATATTCGTCGCTGTGAGCTTGGTGCGCGCGGAAAACAGCTTTG
>JAFVXT010000112.1 GCA_017501005.1 Clostridia bacterium | reverse complement strand
GAGAAGCAGATTGGCAGGAGAAAAATTGCCCGCAAGAGAGGCAATGGCAGGGTTTTGCCGCGCAAGCTCGTCGGCAATGGCGGCAAGGTCGATCACGCAGTCACATTCGCCCAAAACCCCTTCCGAAAGCGCAATCGCGCCCACCGTAAAGGCGTAGTCCTTGCCAAGCAAGGAAAATGTGAAGTTGTCGCCGACGGACAGGCCGTGACGGTCTGCCGTCTCCTCTGAAAGTATGACCGTACTCCGACGGTTTTCTTCGGTAAATTCACCGTATGATGTAAATTTAAATTTACAGAAAGCATCGGCCTCCTCGAGCTTGACACAAGAGACCGTGCAAAGCTCCTTTTCGTCCCCCCAATGCCCAAGCCCCGTCAGGGAGAAGATGCCAAGTGCCGTGCCGTCCTCGCCGACCAGATCCTTGACCTCGTCGGCAAGCAAAAGCCGCTTTTCGCTCTGCGAGGAGAGCTTGATTGAAAGGTCATAGTAGGAATGGTCTCTCTTTTCGTTTGCGGCATCCCGATACAAATGCCCCGATACCTTCAAGGCGAGCAGTACCGATGCCACCGCCACGCAAAGCGCGCATACGATCAGAATCGGTTGCATGGGGGACGCTTTGATCTTGCGCAGAATGTGCTTCCAATAGATTTTCATTTGCTCGGAACGCTCTCCTTTCTGTTAGATTCGGGATCAAAGATAAAAAATTCGCGGTGCCCTGTAAACCGAAAAACATCATGTGGAATTTCAAATGATTTTTTAAAAACCATTGAAAAACACCGATGTGGAATTTCGGTTGGTTTTGCTTCGCAAAATCGCCGCCCTGCTTTTGGCGGCGAAACCCGAAAAACACCAGTTCAAACAGAAGCTTTATAAAGCTTCTGTTTGAACTAGGCCGTCTCTTACGACGATCACACGGTCGCCGCGCTCGGCGGCGAGGCGGCTGTGCGTGACCCGCAGAATGCTCACGCCGTCCTCCGCTTGCAAGCGGAGCAGAAGTGAAATCACCTCTTCGGTGTTACGGCTGTCAAGACTACCTGTCGGCTCGTCCAGCATGAGCACGGAAGGGGCGTGGATCATGGCGCGCGCAATGGCGGTGCGCTGACGCTCGCCTCCCGACATTTCGGCAGGTAAGCGGTCAAGAAGATGCGAGATCTCCAGCTTTTCGGCAAGCGTGCGCAGTGTGCGCCGCGCCGCCGTGAGATCACCGTGCGAAAAAATAATCGGCAGAAGAATATTATCCTCACCGCTCAAGGTGCTGATCAGATTGAGCTCCTGATAGACAAAGCCGAGCTTGGTGCGCCGCAGGCGCGCCAGCTCCTTTTCCTTCATGGCCGTGATCTCTTCGCCGTCAAGAAAAACCTGCCCTCGGTCGGGGACAGTATTGCCCGCCAAAACGGCAAGCAG
This sequence comes from Clostridia bacterium, assembly GCA_017501005.1. Lineage (GTDB taxonomy): Bacteria > Bacillota > Clostridia > Oscillospirales > CAG-272 > UBA1740. Next base: position 11,328 of record JAFVXT010000112.1, on the reverse strand, counting down.
CGTGCTTTTACCGCTGCCGCTTTCTCCCATCACCGAAAGAAATTCACCGTCGGCAAGCGAAAGAGAAATGCCGCGCAGAACCTCTTGCGTGCCATAGCTTTTGTAAAGACCGTGCGCCGTCAGCATAGAAGATTTCCTTTCTCGATTTTGATCATTTTGTTCATAAAGGTTGACGTTCAGTTGCTGCCGTAAAGAGCAAAGGCAAGATAGGGCATCTGCCCCACGGCATAGCCAAGGAATAAAGAGGAAAGCGAAGCACCGTCGCCTTGGCCGTTGGCAATCGCGCGCAGGCCATCAATGAGTGCATCGCGTGAAAGCGGCGGATTTTTGGCAAGAAAGGCAGAGAAGGCCTCTTGTGCCGCGCAGGCGGCAAGAGCACTTGCCTCGGCCTCGGAGGCGGTCTTCAGCGTCTCTTCCACGGAAAAAAGACAGTCGTCAAGCGGAAAGGTGCCGTCGAGCAGGGCGAGGCAGACGGCCCGCTCGTTTGCGCTCTGCGTGCCCTCACCCGACCACAGCCCGTCCTCGTGCAGCTTGGCCGTGACCGATGCGTACAGAGTGACAAGGGCAGGGAACGCGGCGGCGGCACGCTCGAAATACGCCTCCTTTTTCAAGGCGTAAAGCTCACTCTCTAAAAGTGAGTTTTGGTTTTCGGGGAGAAATTCCGAAAGCAGAGCGGCAAAGGCGCGCCAGCCCTCGGCTGAAATCGCCTGCTTTTCAAACGAACGCCCCTGATAGGCAAGAATATATAAGAAGTCGGCGTCTCCGAAGGGAAGAATGCCTTCCCCGTCCGCTTTGGGCGTGATGCCCTCGAAGAGAACCGACAGAGCAAACGACGTGATGGCAGATGCCGTGCAAAAGCCTTCCTCGCCAAGCGAGGAGGCAAGAGCGTCTGCGAGCGACTCGGCACGCAGGGCATCCTCTAAAAAGAAGGGATAACCGTATTTTTCATAACGTGCGCGGGATTCCTTTGCACTGTCTGCAAGGTAGGCAAGGGATGCGCGGTAGAAGAATTTGCCCGCACGCACCGTGCCGAAAAGATAGGAGGCTTTTTGATAAAAGAGGTAAAGAGGCGTCATGGCCGTGCTGTTTTCCTGCACGCCCGCAAGCGCTTCCTCACACGCGCTTAAGAGCGAAAGAATCTCATTTTCGCTCGCCTTGATCTCACGGAAAAGCGCAAGGATCTCCTTTTCAAAGGTCAGCGCCCACGCGGCCAGCTTTTCCTTTGGTGTGTCAATGCCGCGGTAGAGCTTGACCGTTCCTTCAAGAACCGAAGCAAAGCGCGAAGAAGCTTCCTTTTTGAAGGAATCGCTATAGCTGACGTCGGGGGAAAGGATCTCTAAGGTCAGTGAAGGATCGGCCTTCTCTTCATGGCTGCAGGAGATACAGCCGAAGAGCATGGCCAAAAGCAAGAAAAGCGAAAGAATGCGTATAAGCACGGCTTTGTACCTCCTTCATATAATGAAGGGAGCACGCGCAAAAACGGGTTTGCGTGTGCTCCCTCTTTGCATTTAATTCTTCACTTGAAAATGCAAGCGAATGGGGAAATTATTGCTGTTCAGCGGTCAAAAAGAGGATCGAGAGCTTGTCGTAATCGACGTGCTCATAATTCGAGGACCAGCCGTTTTCCACCATGTAGGTGAAGCCGAAGTGCTGGCGGTTGTACTTGGCAAAGTCAAGCAGCTCACGCGTGAGCGTCAGCGAAGAGCCGCCCTTGCTGAGCGAAATGAACTTGGAAAGAACCTCTTCGTTATCATTCAGATATTCATCGTGAACGTATGCGCCGCGGATCATGCAAACGATCTCGGTCTTGCCGTCCTCGTTTGTGATCTGACGGGCGGGTACGAAATAACCGCGCTGGTCACGCAGATAGCCCTTGCCGTTCACGTGATAGAAGACCGTGCCGTCGTCCTGAGCGATCATCGTCCACGCTTCTTCCGATGCGCTGTCGGTGTAGTAAGCAACCTCGTAAAGCTCGTAGCCCTCCTCGGTGTAGCCGAGAAGCGTTTCATCTTCATAGTAGCCGTTGCCAAGCTCGCTTTCGTCAAGCTGCTTGCCTGCGGGCTTGAAGCCGTAATCCGAAGGAATGAATTCAGTGTAGAAGCTTCTTTCATTGGTATCGGGGTTCACGACCATGTAATACCAAACGAGATCGCGCGAGGTCTGCGTGAACTGCGCTTCGGTGATGCGCTGATATACGTACGCGCTCGGATGGATGCGGTTGTAATCGTAATACTTGCCTGCCAGCTTGACAAAGTTGTAGTGCGTCTCCTCCACAACCTCCTGGTAGAAGGAAACGATTTCCGCCGCGGTGTTGTAGTAAGCGATCTGCTCAAATCTCTTCTCGCAGAGGCTTGTGTCAAAGTCGAAGGAGGTGACCTGCGCGCCCTTGGTCAGGATCGTGCCAAGATCTTTGGAATCGTAAATGATATTGCATTTGCCGTTTTCCTTCAGATACTGCACGGACATCGTCGCATAAGGCGTCGGCTCGTCGCTGTCGGGATTGTAGAGGCGGTTGCCCTTGCCATCGGTTTCGTAGACGGCGAGGTTGGCTTCATAGACCGTCACTTTGCTTCTGCCGAGGTAGTAATCGGAGGAATACCCGTATTCCGTTTCAAGTACCGCTTCAAGAGACGCCACGTATTCGCTGAACGGCTGATAGCTTTCGAAGGTCAGCAGCGAGTTGCCCGTCTGGCGCGCTTGCTTTGCAACCTGCAGCTTGCCGTCAAGGAAGAAGGTGTAAACCGTCATGCGGTACGAACTGTCGTGAATGTTTTCGCCGAATCGCAGCTCGGTCGAATAGACGGGGATTGCACCGAGATCCTCGGAGGGATAGATGTCAAACTGGTAGTGCATGCTGTAGATCTCACAGCCTGCAAGGAATTTCTCCGTGGCAACCGTGGAAACGCTGTACGTGCGATTGGTATCGTAGTCATAGTACTTGCCGTTTTCGTAAATGAAGGAGCCGCGGTGTGCATCGTAGAGATTCTCGGTCTTGTAGGAATAGATCTGCAAGCCGGTCTCCTGGCTCATGCTTTCGTTCTTCTTGAGAAGAGCGTCGGCAGGGAAGGTGCCGTTGAAGGAGAAGGAGAGATCGGTAATGACGCTGCCGTCCTTGTAGTAGAGGATCAGATTGCCGTTTTCGTCAAGCGCAACGGAAGCCTCGCCTCTTTTGATGCTGTTGAAGTAGTCGTAGAAATCGTCGCTTCCTTCTTCGACGAAGCCTCCGCCGAAGTAATTGTCAAGCGTGACCTCTGCGCCGTTTGTCTGCATACCGAGTGCGTAATGGTAATTCACCTTGGTCGCGCCTGCGGTCTTTTTGCCGTTTGCGTTGAAGTAGAAGCCGAGCTGTTCGTCAGCACAAAGCGCCTTCAGGTCCTTGATCAGCGAGGCGGATACCGTGTAGGTGCCGTCCTTCTTCGTCAGGTACTTCTGTACGTCATAAAGGCGGTCAAGGCTTACGAAGATCTTTTCGACCGCGCCGTTATACTTGACTTCAACCGTCTTGCCGTCCTTTGTGTAGGCAATCGTCTGAATGAAGAGACCGTCTGCCGTCTTTGCATAGCCGTACACAGCTTTGTAGCCGTTCGTCACGCAGTATTTGCTTTCGCTGTCGCGGCCGATCACGGAAAGCACGTTGCCGTCGGGCAAGGTCAGGCTTTCAAAGCCTGCGGTATAGAAGTCCTTGCGAATGCTGTCATTTTCAAAGTCAAGCCAATCCTTGAAATTCTTATCGTCAATGGTGGCGTATCGCGCATACAGACTGTCGGTGATCTTGACGTAATAGGTGGTCTGATAGGTGTAGAAGCGGTAGATCTCGTAGCTGACCATCACAGGAGTGCCGTCTGCACCGAGCATGTAGCCGGAGGCCTCATCGACTTCGTATTCGTCGTATTCGTCCTCTGCGGGGAATGCAATCTCATCTTCAAAGGTGAAGTAAGAGGTAGAATCACTCTTTTCGATGTTCACGCCCAGCAGCGTGTCATTGACGAGAATGCAGTTTGCACCGAGAGTCTTGCCGTAACCGTATTCCGTTTCCTTGCTGAAGCGTGCCCGAAGGAGCGGATAGACCTTGCCCTCGTAAAGAACGTCGGTGTTTTCGTTCGTAAGAGAGCTGAGTTTGAAGCCCTCGAAGAAGGCGGCAAACGGGACGCGCTCGCCGTAGAGGTTATAGAATTTCGTGCCGTTTTCATCTCTTGTCGAGAAGTCGGTCGCAATCATGAATGCGCCGCCTTCGTCCTTATAAAGAACGCCGAAGCCGAGATTCCATGCGGGAAGGGTGCCGTTATACGTCTCAATGCCCGCATAACCGTCGCAGCTGTCCTCACGATAGGAGAGCAGGAAGGAGGGATCCTTCAGAATCTGCGTGAAATCAACGGTCGTGTCAGCGGTGAAGTGATCGTCCTTCAGGGAATTCCATTTGCGGTTTGCATAGTATTTGCCGTTATAGAGGTAGATGTTGTTGCCGCTGCTTGAGGTCATGGAAGAGCTGAACTTCTTGTCGGTCTTGTAGACCTTGAAGCCGAGCGTCTTCGAAAGCTCCTCGTCGAGCTTGAGCAGGGTTGCAAGGCCGACCGGCGCGCTTCCCTGAAGCTCGATATCAAAGGGAACGTTCTTGTCAAGGCCTTCAATGACCAGATTGCCGTCCTTGTCATAGGTGCCGCTGACGTTGAGCGAAACGTTCTTGAATTCAGCAGGCGCGGTGACCGTGTAGGCGGCATCGTTTTTGAAGGAAACCATGATCGCGGTCAGCACGGTCGGCTCACCGCCCGGTGTCATGGTCATGGTGATCTCCTCGTCGCAGGAGAAGGAGACCAGATTGCCCTCGGCATCAAGCGAGAAGGAGAAGCCTTCCTTGACCTTGGTCGTTTCAAGAGAAGCCTTGACGGTTTCGATCAACTCATTCATCGTCTCAAATTCGCCGTCGGTGACCATTTCCGCCGGCAATTCGCCGAATTTCATGGCGGTGCAGTAATCGTAGGCCATGGCATAAAGGGCGGCCATGTTCGCCTGCTCGCTGCCCATGTATTGGGCAACTACCTCGTCCAGTGTCAGATCGCCGTAATGGGTGATGATTTCCTGCACGCTGAAGGAGCCGCCGCCGCGGCCGAACAGATACGAGCCTACGTAATCAATAGCGGAATAGAGCATGTCGAGTGTCAGAATGCCGTTCTTTTCAAAGACGGTGACGAACTTGTCAACGGCATCCGAGACCTTCATCGTGCCGGGGAATTCGCTTTCAAAGCGCTTGATGACCTTGTCAAAGTCGGTCAGCGTGCTGTCGTATTCCTTGAGATCCGCGCCGAAGAGCTCCATGAATACCTCGGCAACGGTCTTTTCTCTGTGGCCGTCAAGCCACACGGCAAGCTCATTCATCGCTTCAACCAGGGGATCGATGGTGCAGCTGTAGGTTGTCACGCCGTTCTTTTCCTCGGCAGTCAAAAAGGCCGAGAGAATGGTGTGGATTTCCTCGCGCGTGGGCAATACGACGGCTTCGGTGAAGCTTGCCACCGTGTCGTAGCCAAGGCGCAAGGACATGTAAGCATAAAGGTTTTCAATCGAATCGAGAAGCTCGTTCAGGCTTTCCACCGTGAAGGTAAGGCCTGCTTCGGCAAGAATCTCGTTGAATTTCGCGGTGAGGGTTGCCGCCTGCTCCTCGGAGAGAAGCGTGCGTGCGCTCTCAAGATAATTCTTCACGTAAGAATCAAGCTCTGCGTGCAGATTCTTGAGAATGCTTTCGAAGGCAGAGAAGAGCATGAATTCGTTCGCGTCAATGTCGCCCACGTTCATCTCGGAATTGGTGACGCCGTTGCTCGTCTTGTCCTCGAGCCAGGCGAAGGCACCGTCCTGATAATAGCCCTTGAAGGCAAAGGTCTCGCCGTCTGCTTCCTCAACCGTTGACTTGAGAAGCATGACGTACGCGCCGTCCTTTTGCATCAGCTCGACCGTGCCTGCCGACTCACCGTCGCGTGCCGTCATCGTAAAGGTGATCTTACCGCCCTGCATATCGAGAAGGTCGGAGAAGATCATGTTGGTAAGCTCTGCAAAGGAATCGAAGTTGATCGGCTTGACAGCACCGACCATGGCAATCTTGCTTTCCTCCATCTTGCCGCAGGTCAGGCAGTAACGGCGGCGAAGGCCGTTCTTTTCCTCGGTCGCTTCCACCACGGTTTCCCATTCGGTGTAGCTGTGACCGAGCGCGCGCACGACCACTGCCTTACACTTGGTACAGGTGGCAGGTGTCGTACAGGTGGGCGCAGCGTCGACCTTGTGGCCTGTCGCACCGTGGAAAAGGCCGTGGTTGACTGCGTCGCAGCCTTCGTTTTGGCAGTACTGCTTGTCATAATCGCCAAGCTCGCAACCGGGGGTGGCGGGAATGAGCTTGCCCCAATTGTGGGCGAGCTTTTCCACGATGTCGTCAATGCTCATTCTGTGGCAGCAGGAGCATTCGTAGAACGTATAGCCGAAGGCGTAGCAGGTGGCCGTGACGCTCTGATTGGTCTTTTCGTAGGCGTGGTTGCCGCGCTTGCAACGCATTTCCTGCGTCTCGCGGTAAGCCACTGCATAGTAAGAGAAGTGGTCAACGAAGAAGGTGATCTCGCGCTTGTTGGCATCGTAATGCGTGTCGGTGATCTCTTCAACGCTGCCGTCGTTTGCGAGGTAGTAGATGACGATACCGTCAGCGTCCTGATCGCCGTTGTCATAGGGCATGGTGATCAAAACCTTTTCGGAGAAGCTCTCCGAAAGCGGCTGGCCGTTTGCCTCGAGCGTCAGATCGATGATCGGCGCATTCTCGAGTGCCTCCTTGATCTCGGCGGAGGAAACGTTATTTTTCAGAGCCTCTTTTTCCGCACCGTCCAGGGTATCCGCACCAAAGGTGACGTTACCGTTTGCGGGCAAAGAGCCGATCACGCTTTGCGGGAACTGCATGACGGCATTCTGCAAATTCATTTCCAGGGCGTTATTCTTGTCAATGAGATCGGCGGAAATGTCGGCCTTGGTTTCACCGAGTGCGTTGAAGGAGACGATCTCGTGCGGGCAGTTGACGCAGCGCTTGATCTCGCTCGTGCCGTCAAGAGCCACACCGTAGGCCTCGTAATTGTGAATGCCCGTGGCGGGCACGGTGCGCGATTCCCGTTGACCGCAGTCGCGGCATGCGTAGATCGCAGTACCGTCCGAAACGCAGTTCGGCTCATTCTCGTAATGGGAGAAGAGGTAGAAGTGCTCGGCCGTAACGGGAATCTCAATCTCGTCCGTATAGCCGCAGCCCTCGTTTTCGCAAGAACGGAATTTCATGCCGGCGGACATGCAGGTGGATTCCTGAAGCTGCCATGCACCCATCTTGTGGCCGAGTGCCTTTTTGGTTTCGTCATAAACCTTATAAACACCCTCGCATGCCGAGCACACGTATTCGGTATAAGCGCCCTCTTCGCAGCTTGCCTCATGGAAAACGCCCTCGCCGACGGGGGTGTGCTTTTCGTTTTCAAGAAGAGTACAGCGTTCGCAGGTATGGTTGTGCGTACCGTTTTGTGCATCGTGGAAAATATCCTGATGCGCAACTTTGGCAATCTCCTCGGTCTTGGTGCCGCCGCATGCGCTGCACGTGAAGGTTTTCGTACCGGTTTCGATACAAGTGGGGTTCTTGGTGATCTTGCCTTCACCGTATGTATGAGCAAGCATGGCAATTTCAGTGCCCTTCTTGATCACCTTTTCACATTTGGTGCAGACGGTATCACCCGTATACCCTGCCTGATCACAGCTTGCCGCGATCTCGCCGACCAGCTTGGTTTCCTTGTGCTTGCAGCCCTTGCCGCCGAAAAGCGAGCAGGAGGTGACAAAGAGACACACGATAAGAAGCAAAGCGGCCGCGGACAGAATGCGGCGAATCGAATGTTTCATGATTTCACTCTCTTTCTGAATGTTTTTTGGGGAAAGACCTTCCCATTAAATTTCATTATAGCACTTTCCTGCGAAAAAAACAACCTGATTTCCAAAAAAAATTATAATTTATGGTAAAAAAATTATAATTTATGATTTTTATAGGCTTTGCATGCGAAAAGTCGAGTGCCTTCCCCGAAAAATGACAAGCGAAGAGGCTTTTTCGCAAAAGGATATTGAATTATCCGAAAAGATGTGCTATACTTGATATAATTAAGAAATTGCTATTGATTTGATCGGAGTCAGATATGAAAATCAGTGAACTTTTGAAAGATGAGAAGCTTTCGATTTCCTTTGAGGTGTTTCCGCCCAAGACCGAAAGCGGCTTTGAAAGCGTCAAGCATGCCACCGAGGAGATCGCTGCGCTCCGTCCCTCCTTTATGAGCGTGACCTACGGTGCGGGCGGCGGTACGAGCAAATATACCCTCGACATTGCACGGCATATCAAGGAGCGCTACGGCGTGCCCAGCATTGCCCACCTCACCTGCGTTTCCTCCACGCGTGAAACCGTGCGTGAGCGCATTGCCGATATCCGTGCGGCAGGGATCGAAAACATCATGGCTCTGCGCGGCGATATCCCAAAGAGTCTGGAGAACGACGACCGAAGCCGCTGGGACTACCGCCATGCCGTTGAGCTTGTGCGCGAGCTGCGCGCGGCAGGGGATTTCTGCATCGGCGGCGCGTGCTATCCCGAGATCCACCCCGAAAGCGAAAACGGCAAGCAGGACATTGCCTATCTCAAGGAAAAGGTGGATGCAGGGTGCGCATTCCTCACCACGCAGATGTTCTTTGACAACAATCTTTTGTATACTTTTCTTTACAAGATACGCGAGCAGGGCATCACGGTGCCCGTGATCCCGGGCATCATGCCCATCACGAACGGCAATCAGGTGGAGCGCGCGGTCAAGCTCTCGGGCTCGTTCATGCCCCAACGCTTCAAGGCCTTGGTCGACCGCTTCGGCACAACGCCTGCCGCCATGAAGCAGGCGGGGATCGTCTATGCCACCGACCAGATCATCGACCTCTTCGCAAACGGTCTCACGCACGTGCATGTCTATTCGATGAACAAGCCCGACGTGGCGGCCGCCATTCTCCGTAACCTTTCGGACATTCTCGGTTGATATGATCGAACCTGTCGGAATCAGATCCTACGCGCCGCCCCCCATTGACCGCCGTGAGATTCTGCGCTATGCGGGGGTGCGGCAGGATACGGACGAGCTTGATGCGCTCATTGACGAATGTCTTTCGCTGCTTTCGGGGCAGTGTGCTTTTCGCGTGTGCTTTCGGGAATTTCCGATCGTGCTTGAGGAAAATGCGCTGAATCTCGGCTTTATGAAAACCGCCTCGCGCGATCTTATGCGCTGCCTTGACGGGTGTGAAAGCGTTCTCCTCTTTGCCGCCACGGTCGGTCTTGCGCTTGACCGCCTGGTTTTGCGTTACGGCAAGACCGAGCCCGCAAAGGGGCTTCTTTTGCAAGCGATCGGTGCGGAGCGAATTGAATCTCTTTGTCATCTTTTCATTACAGACGTTGCAGAAGAAAAGAAAAAAGGAGGCTGCCTTTTGCGCCCGCGCTTCAGCGCGGGCTACGGCGATTTTCCGTTGGAGGCGCAAAGGGATATTTTCAGTGCGCTCGATTGCCCGAAAAGCATCGGGCTGACCTTGAATGCGGGGCTTCTCATGTCCCCCACGAAATCGGTGACCGCCATTGTCGGCGTTGCCAAGCAAAAATAGGAGTTGTTATGAAAATTACCGAATATATGAAGGATCACCTCGTCTTTTTGGACGGCGGTATGGGCACGCTTTTGCAGGCGGCGGGCATGAAGGCGGGCGAATTGCCCGAGCGGCGCAATCTCACGCACGCGGAGGAGATCACCGCCATTCACCGCGCCTATTTCGATGCGGGTGCAAACGTGGTCAACACCAATACCTTCGGTGCAAATACCCTCAAATTTTCGGACGAGGAGCTTGAAGAGATCGTTGCTGCCGCCGTTTCCTGTGCGCGCAAGGCCGCCAAGGAATCCTCGGGCACGCAGGAAAAGTGGGTGGCTCTCGATATCGGCCCTTCGGGGCGCATGCTCGCCCCTTACGGCGATTTTGATTTTGAAGAGGCCGTCGCGCTCTTTGCCAAAACCGTCAGGCTCGGCGTCAAATACGGCGCCGATCTCGTCCTCATTGAAACGATGAACGATACCTACGAGGCCAAGGCCGCTTTGCTTGCCGCCAAGGAAAGCTGTGAGCTGCCCGTCTTTGTCAGCTGTGCATACGGTGAGGACGGCAAGCTCATGACAGGCGGCGATCCCGCCGCCGTGGTGGCTATGTTAGAGGGGCTCGGTGCTGATGCCGTCGGTGTCAACTGCTCGCTCGGCCCTAAAGCCCTCGCGCCCGTGGTGCGCGCCTATCTCGAGGAGGCCTCCGTGCCTGTGTTCTTCAAGCCGAACGCGGGTCTGCCGCGCGCTGAAGGCGGGAAAACCGTCTATGACGTTTCCCCCGAGGCATTTGCGGAAGATGTTTGCGCGCTTTTGGGGTGCGGCGTGCGTATGGCGGGCGGCTGCTGCGGCACCACCCCGCGCTATATTGAGGCACTTGTGCGTGCAAGCAAGGGGCTTGCGCCTCTGCCCATCAAGGAAAAAGAGGTCACGCGCGTCTCCTCCTATACCCATGCCGTGCGCTTTGACGGTCAGCCTGTCCTGATTGGCGAGCGCATCAATCCCACAGGCAAAAAGCGCTTCAAGGAAGCGCTCAGAAATCACGATATCGATTATATTTTGAGGGAAGGTATCGCCCAGGAGGAAAAGGGCGTGCATATCCTTGATGTTAACGTAGGTTTACCCGAAATCGACGAGCCTTCGGTGCTTGCCGAGGCAGTATGCGCATTGCAGGCGGTCACGGCACTGCCCCTGCAGATCGATACCTCGGATCCCGCGGCCATGGAGCGTGCCCTGCGCCGCTATAACGGCAAGCCGATGATCAATTCGGTGAACGGCAAGCGCGAGAGCATGGAAAGCGTCTTTCCGCTTGCCAAAAAGTACGGCGGCGTCATCGTTGCCCTCACCCTTGATGAAAACGGCATTCCCGAAAGTGCCGAGGCACGCGCCGAGATCGCACGCAAGATCATCGAGTGCGCCGCAAGCTACGGCATTGCCAAAAAGGATCTCGTCTTTGATCCGCTTGCACTCACCGTCAGCGCGGACGAAAACGCCGCACGCGCCACCCTGCGCGCGCTTTCGCTCATCAAAAACGACCTTGGCTGCCATACCTCGCTCGGTGTGTCAAACGTCTCCTTCGGCTTGCCCGCACGGGATGCTGTCAACGGCACGTTTTTCGCCCTTGCGCTGGCAAACGGCCTCTCCGCCGCCATTATGAATCCTTATTCCGCCGAAATGATGAAGACCT
>JAFVXT010000111.1 GCA_017501005.1 Clostridia bacterium | reverse complement strand
GCGGTTTCGATGCCCCAGCTTGTGAATACGTCGTCGGCATGATGATGACCGTGATCATGGCAGCCGCACGTGCAATGCTCTCCGTGCTCATGATGATGCTCATGCTCGTGATGATGCTCATGCTCATGCTCGTGATGTTCTTCGTGCTCATGATGATGCTCATGCTCGTGATGATGCTCATGCTCATGGTGGTGATCGTGGCATCCGCATGTACAATGCTCATCGTGCTCTTCGTGCTCGTGTTCAGCGTGATGCTCGTGATCGCAGTGGTGATGATGAACCTCTTCGCGCAAAGCATCTAATGACATCTGCAGATTTTCTCTTTTTTCCATCACCTCGAGAATCGAAGCGCCGTCAAGAGAATCCCAGATCGTGGTCATGATCACGGCATCTTCGTTCACCTCGCGAAGAAGTGAAACGGCCGCATCAATTTTTTGCGTCGGCATACCGCCCGTGTGGCTGAGAACGATGCACCCCGCATGCGCAACCTGATCCTTAAAAAATTCTCCGAAATTACGGATATACATTTTGGCCTTGGCCGCATCAACCACGGTCACACAGGCATTCAGAGCGGCTTCCGTGCTTTCAAGGTTCTGAATGGCGCGCAAAACGTCGCTGAGCTTGCCCACGCCAGACGGCTCGATCAGAATACGGTCGGGATGAAGCTCGGTCAGCACTTTGCCGAGTGCTTTGCCGAAATCACCAACCAAGCTGCAGCAAATACAGCCCGAATTCATTTCGGTGATTTCAATACCCGCATCCTGCAAAAAAGAACCGTCAATGCCGATATCGCCAAATTCATTTTCAATCAAAACAAGCTTTTCGCCTGCATAGGCTTCTTTGATCATTTTTTTAATTAAAGTTGTTTTTCCTGCGCCGAGAAAGCCGGAATACACATCAATTTTTGTCATAACCCCTCCACCTTACAAATAAAAATTCATTACAAACTATTATATATCTTTCTTAGCTTTTTGTCAATCAAACTCTATGAAATATTTGTGTTTTTTTAAAGTTTTTTCTGCTTTTCCGCTCACGCTGCGTTGTTTTTGAAAAACAACGTGATATTTTTATAAAATTGACAGATTTACTCTTGCAAAATCCGATAGAAAGCGGTATAATAATCATATAATTTCTGGTTTGGAGGTGAATGCCCTGTGTTGTTTCCGTCGGATTGCCACGTACATACGCAATTTTGTGATGCTTCAACCACAATGGAACGGCTTGCATACCGTGCGCACGGACTCGGCTACGTCACGTTAGGCTTTTCGCCTCATTCACCGCTTCCCTTTAAAAACGATTATGCAATGAAGCCCATGCAAGAAATGCAGTATCAGCAAAAGATTGCGGAATTGCGCCGTCTTTATCGCGGAAGAATGAAGATCTATATGGGCATTGAATGGGATTACGATACGCCCTACGGCTTTCCTCGGTACGATTACCGAATCGGCTCTGTCCATCAGATGCGGATCGGCAATCGCTATTACGCCATCGACTCTTCGCCAGAGGAGCTGGACGAATGCTTAACCGTTGTCTTTAACGGTCGCGCCGAGGAGTATCTGCGCTATTATTTCAGCTTGGTGGAGGCATCCTGCACGCGCGTAGGCGTTGACGTGGTCGGGCACTTTGATTTACCCATGAAATTCAACGGAAGCCTTTGCCGCTTCTTTGACGAAAATGCGGCTCTTTATCACGAAATGGCGACTAACTGCATTCACAGGATCGTGCGCCGACGTCCCGAATTGATCTTCGAAATCAATACGGGGGCCATGTTCCGCGTCGGACGTCAAGTTCCCTATCCTGCACCCTTTATTTTGCGCGAGCTTGCAAAATTGCGTGCGCGCATTACCATCACTTCTGATGCGCATTCAGTAGAATCGCTTGCTTTCTGGCAAGAGGGAGCCGTCGATCTCTGCCGCAGATGCGGTCACCGAAGCATTTACCGATTGGCAGAAAACGGTTTTCAGGCCTTTCCGCTTCAATAATTCAGTAAAAAAACGAGGAATCTGCACAAAGCAGATTCCTCGTTTTTTCTTATAGCTCGGATTACTTCGCCATGCCTTCGAGCACGTCGGCAATCGGCGCAACGTAATCGTTTTCCATCAGCTCGATGATTCCCTTATCGCAAAGAGCCGCGAGCTTAGGATCGATCGGCAACTGTGCCAGCACAGGGATGCTATGCGAGGCCGCGAGCTCCATAATATGGCTTTCGCCGTAAATACGGTGCTTTTTGCCGCAATCGGGGCAAGTGAAATAGCTGTAGTTTTCAACAAGTCCGAGCACGGGCACGTTCATCAGAGATGCCATGTTGACAGCCTTTTCAACAATCAGCGAAACCAACTCCTGAGGGCTGCTGACGATGATGATGCCATCAAGCGGCAGGCTTTGGAAAACTGTCAGCGGAACGTCGCCGGTTCCGGGAGGCATGTCCACAAACATATAGTCAACCTCATTCCAGACAACGTCAGTCCAGAATTGCGTCACGGTTCCCGCAATCACGGGGCCGCGCCAGACAACAGGCTTGCTTTCTTCATCAACCAAAAGATTGAGCGACATGACTTCAATGCCTGTTTTTGTTTTGGGCGGAAACATACCGAGCTCACTGCCCTGTACGTCGCCACCCTTCAAGCCGAAGGACTTGGGAATAGAGGGGCCTGTGATGTCTGCGTCAAGAATCGCGCATTGATAGCCGCGTCTTTGCATTTCAACAGCAAGCATCGACGTGACAAGAGATTTACCGACGCCGCCTTTTCCGCTGACGATGCCGATTACGTGCTTGACGTGGGTTGCGCTATTGCCTTCCACGCGCAAGGATTCGGGCTTTTCGCGCGAAGAACAGTTGCTGCTGCAGGTACTGCAATTGTGTGTGCATTCTTCTGCCATAATTTAACTCCTTTTTTTCTTTAAAATTATTGTTTGTATTTATTTTCCCGCCTGATAGACAAAGTCTGAAGCAACGCAAAAAGTGCTACGGACAGTATTGTGATCAGGGGAGAAAGCCAATGGAAAGAAACACCGAACAGTGTTGATATAAAAGGCAATGCACTGAAGAGTGATACTAAAAGAAGGATCGGAAGAAACCTCTTTTTTGTGAGTGATAAGAAGCGGATAGAAAATCCAAGCCGTGCATAAAGTATGGGTAAAACAGTCAATATCCACAAGACGGCAAGTGCCATTGCGCCGGAATCAAATCCCTGCACATAATGCACAAGCAACGGAAATGCCACGGCCAAGCAAGCGCACAGAATCAAAATCGGCATAAAGAAATTCAGACTGTGCTTGAGAGCATGGCGAAGGTTCGGTATAAACGTAAGGGGGATCGCATCTTTCTTCAAAGAGCCGAAAAGCAAATGAAAAACGATCAGCGCATCAAAGAGAAAATTAAAAATGAGCAATCCGAGCAATGAAACCATGGAAAAGCCGTACAAAGAGCCAATCAAGCAAAGCAAAATGCGCAACGTGATCATCCCTGTCAGATATGTAAAAGAGGCAAGCAGATTTCTTTTATAATCATAGGCCGCTTCCACTGCATCGGAGATCGCATTGATGCTGGAATCGATAAGCACGTCGCTTTCCTTCATCAAGCGGTGTTTTTTCTCAAGATTTGAAGGCTCGTTTGTCATCTTAACAAAGGCGTCATTCGATGATGTCTGCAAAAAAACGACGTGCGCGTCCTTCAAAAGCGGAATATCTTCATTGCTTCTTGCCAGAATACCAACCTTGAATTTTCTGTCGATCAATTCACGGAAAAGCCTTTGCTTTTGCTCGGTGGAAAAGCAAGCAAAGATTTCATAGCTATCGATCAGTGCGGCGTAATCGGAACAGCTTGACGGAATTTGCCGACCGTCGCATATACGGGCATTTTGCAAAAGAGGATGCTCGCCGATCAGAAGGCGGGCGCTTTCCACACTTCCCTCGTGGAAAACGATCGGTTCAAGCTTTCTTTTTGCGCACTGATCAAAAAATTTCTCAATTGATCCGCTTTCGCGTTTATGGAAAGCCACGTAGAAAAGCAAGGTCATGCTCCGAGGCATCAGGGGCGAATGTGTCGTTGATTGCTCCTCGCTTCTGATTGCCGCATATGCAATCACCCGCCGTCCCTGTTGGCGAAGCAGTGAGATTTCGTCAATGATTTTAGTGCGCAAGGACTCGGAAAGCGGTTCTTTTCGTTCGCCGTTTTGCAGATTGGTGCATGATCTCAAAAGAGTTAAGGCATCGCCCGACGAAACGATCATACCGCCGTCCTCGTCCGCAAGAAGCACGGAATCGTAATATAAATCGTTTTCACTTGGTCGAAAAGAAATGGTTTTTAAATCAAGAGGAGAGGACGCGCCGTTTTTTGCGTAGAATCTGCGCATGGCACTTTTTTCGGAAGAGGTCGAAAATGAGCGCGCCGCCCCGTCCGTGTTGCTTTCGGCCACAACGCAAGCATCAAGTGCCGCAGCATACGCAAGCCAACGGTCAATACCGTCGTTTTTCATGCTGTCGATGTCGTCTGCGCGATAGCGTTTCCATGCAGTATGAATTGATTGCACAGCAAGAGAATCCGCATCGAACATCAGCTGCGTATCGATGAAAATGCAATCCAATCGTGGTAAAAGATCGGGCAATAAGGGATTTTTAAGAAGAGCGCGCGCATGCTTTTTGCGCCGAAGATGGTCAAGCGACAGACTGTAGCCAATCGTTGCCATACCGTCGGTACAAGCAAACAAAAGTGAAGAAATGCAGGCGGCAGAAGCAAAGAACGCATGAAAAACGCTTTGCTTTCCGTAAACGAAGCCCAAAACAAGAATCGCCAAGCAAAGGATCGTCAAAAGATAAAGGATCGGACTGATCCTTTTTTTGATTTTCCGTACAAAATCGGGAGTCGTACCGCCGTACATTGAAGAAACGCGGTTTTCCCTTACTGCCAGCGTATAGCGACCGCTTGCCGTGCAAACGGCCTTGCACGTACCGGAAAGGATTTCAGAGGTTGCAAAAAGCATATTGTGCATAGCGGCATACGCTTTTTCACCCGCATCTGTCACTTGCGCGTTTTTGTATGCTTGTCCGCCGCCGACAAAGGCCTTGGCCTCATAAACCCTCAAGGCGTCGGCTTCGAGAATATAGGCATCGCAAGGCACAGTGTCCCCTTCTTCAAGAAAAAACACATCGCCACGCACGAGAAGATGCGGCTGAAGATAGCCTATTTTTCCATCGCGCAAAACACGGACGGGCGGGATAGACATCATCGCCGCGCGAGCGATTCGGCGTTTTGCACGCCAATGGAAAAAGCAATACAGCACCATAAAGAGGCCCCAGATCAAAAAAGCAAGAAAGCCGAAAAAGAAAGACACATATGAAAAGCTCATGACGATCGCACAAAGGATCGGCAGGTGCGCCGCATCAAAGAAAGCACTTTGCAACGACGACGCCGGCGTAACGTCAAGCGAACGATCCAAAAAGTTTTTTCCTTCCTCTTTCAAACGAAGAGCGGCAATCTTTGAGGTCAGACCGTTTTTCACATCTGTTGACAAAATCCGCTCAACCTCGGAAGCCTTTTGCGTACTCCAATTCATAAAAACTCCAATTTTACGAAAAATCAAAGACAGGAAATGACCAAGTTATCATTTTCTGCCGAAATATGCACGCGCGTGATCGACTGCGTGTATGAGGCAATCAATTTTTCCGCCAAAACGTCTTCAACGTGATGACGCAAATAGCGTTGCATATGCCGCGCGCCGTATTTATGGGAATAAGATTGTTCGGCAATCACCTTCAATACGCCATCGTCATAAGAAAGCGTGATATCCTTTTCCTCAAGTGCCTCCGCAAGCTCACGCATGCGAAGAGCTGCAATGACTGCAAAATCCTCTTTATCCAAATGCCTGAAGGTAATGATTTCGTCAATGCGGTTCAAAAACTCGGGACGCAGAAATTCGGAAAGTGCACGTTCGGTGCGTTCATGTCCCGCATGGTCGACTTTTTCATCAAGAGAAAAGCCTGTGACGGCAGACGAGCGGTCAGCACCGGCATTTGTTGTCATGACGATTACGGTATTCTCAAAATTGATCTGACGACCGGCCGCATCCGTGATCTTTCCCTCGTCCAATACCTGTAAAAGAATATTCATGACGTCGGGATGCGCTTTTTCGATCTCATCAAAAAGAACGACAGAATACGGATGCCGTCTGATTTTTTCGGTCAACTGTCCCGCATCGTCATAGCCAACGTATCCGGGAGGGGCACCTACAATTCTCGAAACAGCATGCTTTTCCATAAATTCCGACATATCCAATCGAATCAAAGATTCCGGACGATCGAAAAGATCCTTGGCCAAGACCTTGACAAGCTCGGTTTTTCCCACACCCGTAGGGCCTGCAAAAATGAAGGAAACCGGTGTTTTCCGATAAGAAACGCCTGCGCGTTTTCTCTTGATCGCGCGAACAACAGCGCTCACCGCCTCTTTTTGACCGATCACGTGCGAAGAGATCCGTTCCTCAAGCCCAAACAGTCTTTCAAATTCCTGTGCATCGATCGAAGCGGCAGGAATGCCCGTCCATACCTCAAGCACGTGCGCAATGTCCTCACTGCTTAAAGCAATTTTGGCACATTCGGCTTCAAGTGCTCTTAATTTTTCGGTCATTTGCAGTTCTCTGACCTTGACGTCGGCAAAAAGCTTATATGTTTCGTCGGTGGCATCGGGACTTTCCGCTTTGACGGACAGCTCTTCTCTTTCTGTAATCAAGGAATGCAGCGCCGATTCGGTTTCTTTTTTCTCGCTGATACACGGAGAGGCAAGGGCACGTCTGGCCGCCGCCTCATCAAGCAAATCAATGGCTTTATCGGGCAAAAAGCGATCGGTGATATAGCGTTCGGAAAGCAAAACGATGCGGCGCACAAGATGGTCGGGGATTGCAATGCCGTGATACTCTTCGTAATACTGCTTGATACCGAGCAAAACCTTGACGGTATCTTCAATTGAAGGCTCGTTGACAACGATTGGCTGAAAACGGCGTTCAAGTGCGCTGTCCTTTTCAATGTGGCGGCGGTATTCCGCCATTGTCGTAGCACCGATTACCTGAATCTCACCGCGCGAAAGTGCGGGCTTCATGATGTTGGCCGCATTCATGCTGCCCTCCGCATCACCGCCTGCACCGACAAGATTGTGTACCTCATCGATCACAAGAATGATATTGCCCGCGTTTTTGATTTCGGAAAGAAGGCCCAGCACGCGGGATTCGAATTGTCCGCGAAATTGAGTTCCCGCAAGAAGCGCCGTCAAATCAAGCAGCATAACCTCTGCATTGCGCAAACGGTGCGGCACGCGCCCCTCGACGATCCGCATGGCAAGTGCCTCGGCAATGGCGGTCTTACCGACGCCGGGCTCACCAATCAGGCAAGGATTGTTCTTCTGGCGGCGGGAAAGGACGTGGATCACACGCTCAAGCTCCTGATCGCGCCCGACGATGCGGTCGATTTTACCCGCTTTTGCAAGATCGGTCAGATTACGGCAATAATTCTTCAAAAACTTACGGTTATCGTCCTGCTTTTTGTTTTTCGGGCGCTCCTTTCCTCCTTTCGCACCGCCCATCGGTGCTTCAGCGGAAGGATTTGGCGTTATGGGGAATCCCATGTTTTGAAAAAGCTTGGGAAAATCGATGGCAGGCGCACCGCCGTCCTCATGATCGTCTTGCGATTCGATCAGACTTTGAACGACACCCTCCATCTCGCCGCTCATGCGCTCCATCTCTTCGTCTGAGATTCCCATTTTTTCGATCATATCATTCACGGGCTTGATGCCAAGCGCCTTGGCGCAAGGTAGACAAAGCCCTTCATTGACGGTTTCGCCGTTTTCAAATTTTGTGATATACACAACCGCCACACGCTTGTGGCATCTTGAACACATTTGCATTTCCATAAAATTTACTCCATATTTTAAAGCTTCGGCCGATTACCGAAGAAAGATCCAAAGAATTGTCTTGATGGGCGACACGTGATTGAAGAAGCGAATCACGTAAGTTTCATCAAGCGAAGAGCCGAACAAGGACAAGATAAAGCCTGCGGCAAAAGAAACTGCCCAGCCGAGAAGAAAGGCATGAAAAATGCCGAAAAGCAAGCCGCCAACCGTATCTGCCGCCTTCAAAAGCGAACATGTGCGAATGGCTTTCGAAAGCAAAGGAACCAAAAGCTTCAGCGCGAAATAAGAAACGATCAGCAAAAAGAGAAAGGAAACGGTTGCCGAAATGCAGTGCGCGATCGGGCGTGCCAACGCCTCGGAAAGCTCAGTTGTGACAGAGGAATCCGCAATGGCACGTAAGTCGATTCCTCCAAGAGCCGCAATGGCACGCAAGCCGAGCGGAAGGGACGATACAATGGCCGCCCCTTCGATAACCCCATTCGATTCCAGTGCATTTTGAATGGCGCTGTGCACTGCGGGATACATCCAAAGCCGATCGATGACCGTAGCCAAAAAGCCTGATAGCAAAACGGCTATAAGAAGCGCGATCAAAATACGTGCGAAGCCGACCGACGCACGCAAAAAGCCTTTTTTCGTATCAAAGACAACGATCAAAAGCAAAAAAGAAAGAAGCAACAAATCAAATATGAAAGCCATAAATATTCCTCCGAAATTCAATCAGATCAGATAACGAACGAACTAAAAATGACTTGTTTGATGGAAAAGATCAATCAAAAGTGATTGCCACAGTCTTTTCTTCGTAGCTGACAAGGGCGGTTTTCGAATCGTATGCGCAAAAGCCGACGATCTCGCTATGTTCGCCAAGGGCTATTGAGGACAGTTTTCCGTTTTTCTCCAATTTATATACATGCGAAGGGGAAAGCAAAAACAAAGTACTGCCTTTATACGACATGTGGATCACATGGTCATCAATGGCGATCGGCTTGTCGTACACAAACGATCCTTGACTGTTCAAAACGACAAGGTGCTTTCTTGATTCATTGACTGCATCAAGAAAAAGGAGTGCCGCCTGACCTTCCCCAAAGGCAGCACATGAAAGCGTGCCGACAGAAGCGGGAAGATCATTCAGAAACGAATAAAAGAGCCGCAGCTTTCCGCCGTTTGAGGCGATCAAAAAGCCGTTATTGCACAGTACACCAACCGTTCTGCTATTCAAATTGCAAATATCGATCGGTATGACGGAGGATGCGGATAACGCAACGTCGGTCAGCGTTCCCTCGGGGTATTCAAGAAAATAAAGCTCTTTGTCCTTCCCCACCTCATAGGCCTGCAGTACCATGCGCGGCACACCGTTTTCACTGCCGCCCGCATCTGTGGAATCGATGTAAACCGAAGCAATCTGAATGCGGGACGCATTTTCGTTCAACTTGATCCGTGTGACGTAGCGCATTGTGTGGTAAGAGGCAAGCAGCTTGCAGGAGCTGTCATAAAGCTGAACGGTTGAGCGGTAGGTCTGATTTTTGGTTAAAACTCCAAAAGTCCCGTTATCGGCAACCGTAACGTCAAGAATGGGAAAATCATAGTCGTCATTTTCATGTAAAAGTCCGACCGCGTTATAAAAGGAAAAGCCGTATCCGCCAAGGTCGTAAACGATAAAATAACCGTCTGACACCGCGACGGCGGGATTTTTATAGTGATGGTTATATGAGTACACACGGTACCCGGAAAGACCGTACAGGGAAACCTGTCGCGTATCGATCACAATCAAATGATCCTTAAAAAGCTGGCAGGTCATTTGCGTATCCGCGTCATAATATACGCCGATGCCGCCCTCGTCGGTATCTGCATGGTATTCGGCATCTAAATCGCGCAACAGAAAAAGGAACGTCTCATAATTGATACTTCCCTTGCAAAAAAGTAGCATCAAAAGCACGAAAATAAACAAGAAAAGCAAAACAAACCATTTTGCGCGCCGAAACCGTTCCGCCCACGTGCGGTGAAAACGCACCGAAACGTCGGTGATCTCCCCCGCACTTTGCGGAACCAAAGGCCTTTTTTTCATAAATCAAACCGTGGCTTTCGCGCAAGCGAAAGTTTCCTTACTTTAAGGATTCGATCATTGAATCACTACGTTGCTTTTTCCAAGCAACTCTTCAAGCTTTTCAATGATCATTTTGGAATTCTGCATGTTTTTGATATCCGAGGTTGCATAGCGCTTGGTTTCCGAGTTATAAAAGAAAACCTGAAGCGGTCCGCCGCCTGCCGAACGGCAAAGCTCGTTTGCCTGATAAAACGACGGGTGGTCAAACGAGGGAAACCGAAGATAGATTTTACTTTTTTCGCCTTGATTTCTTTTTTCAAAGGATTCATTATCAAGGAGAGGCGCACAGTGAGAAAGAATCAAAGAAATTTCGTCACCGTCACCAAGAGAAAGCTGGCCTTGCATAGAAACAGCGGATTCTTCAAAGAAAACAGTCTGATAGCGCTCGTAAACTTTAGGAAAAACCACAACGTCAATTGCATATCCGCGACGGTCCTCCAAGGTCAGAAAGGCCATTGCCGCACCGTTGCGTGTGCTCTTGTTCGTACGGCGCGTGATGATTCCTGCCAAATTCACGATGGACTTATCCGCATACCGCGCCTTTTCCATACTTGATGCCTCCGATTCAAAGGCGGTCACGATATCGTGCAAGGAATCCACCTTCAAGGAGTCAATGTGGTGGCTGAAATTATCAAGCAAATGCCCCGAAAAATACATGCCTGCGCTTTCTTTTTCGAAAATCAAAAGCTCCTTTAAGGAAAACTCGGGAATATCAGGATATTCGACCGAGCTCGTACCCGCATCTTCAATCTCAAAGCACGAGAAGAAATCAAGCTGACCGTCGCGCTTGTTCTTTTGGCTCGCTTCTATTTCGAGCAAGGTCTTTTCGGCAACGGCAAGCAGCTGACTGCGCCGATAACCGAACGAGTCAAAAGCACCGCATTTGATCAAGGTTTCAAGTTGACGAAGCGCCAATTCTCTGCCGCACAAGCGCGAAACGAAATCCTCAAAGCTGTCGAACCTTTTATTTTCGCGTTCTGCAATGATTTTGTCAACCAACACTCTTCCAATGTTTTTGAGTGCCAGCAGTCCGAAGCGGATATGATCGCCTTTGACGCAGAATTGCAAACGGCTCTCATTGATATCGGGGGCAAGAACGGGAATGTTCAAGCGGGCACATTCGGCAATATAATCATTCAGCTTTTCGGTTTGTCCCATGACGGAAGACATCAAGGCCGCAAGAAATTCTTTGGGATAATGTGCTTTTAAATAAGCAGTCTGATAGGAAAGCACCGCATAGGCAGTTGCGTGGCTTTTATTGAATGCGTATTTTGCAAAATCCTCCATATCGCGGAAAATCTCACGTGCGATCTCCTCGGAGATACCGTTTGCCTTCGCGCCTTCAATGAATTGCTTCATTTCGGCTTCCAGAACAGCCGTCTTTTTCTTGGACATGGCACGCCGAACGATATCCGCACGGGCAAGACTATAGCCTGCCAGCCGACGGAAAATCTGCATGACTTGCTCCTGGTAAACAATACAGCCGTACGTCACGTCAAGAATCTCTTTCAGCTCGGGCGTTGCGTAAGTGACGCTTTCTTTTCCGTGCTTGCGTGCAATATAGGTCGGGATCGAATCCATAGGCCCGGGACGGAAAAGCGCGATCGCGGCAATGATATCTTCGAAGCAACCGGGCTTCAACTGCATCAGAACCTGCTTCATACCGCCCGATTCAAGCTGAAACACGCCGTCGGAATTGCCGTCGGAAAGCATTGAAAAGGTTTGTGCATCGTCCATGGGAATACTGTTCACGGAAAAAGAGGGCTCTTTTTCACGAATATTTTCTTCGGCATCGGCAATGATGGTCAGATAGCGCAAGCCGAGAAAGTCAAATTTGACAAGGCCGAGCATTGCATCGGTATCCATATCAAACTGCGTGACAATGGAATCGCCGTTTGTCGAAAGCGGTACGTAATGATAGAGAGGCTTTTCGGTAATGACAACGCCTGCCGCATGGGTTGAGGCATGGCGCGGCATGCCTTCAAGACTTTTGGCATTGTCAATCAGCTTGCGCACATCCTCGGAGGAATCGTAAAGGGCACGCAATTCTTTATTTTCAAGCGCCGCTTTGAGCGTCATACCCAGATCGTGAGGAATCAGCTTGGCCACGCGGTCAACGTCGGCATAAGCCATGCCCATGGCGCGCCCAACGTCACGAACGGCAGCGCGTGCCGCCATTGTTCCAAAGGTCACGATTTGCGCAACGTGATCCGCGCCGTATTTTTCTTTGACGTAAGCAATGACCTCCTCGCGCCGTTCGTAACAGAAATCGGTATCAAAATCGGGCAAAGAAACACGTTCGGGATTCAAGAAGCGTTCAAACAGCAAATGATATCGCAAGGGATCGACGTTTGTGATCCCCACGCAATACGCAACAAGGCTTCCCGCCCCCGATCCTCTTCCGGGGCCGACGGGAATCCCCTTCGAGCGCGCAAAAGCAATAAAATCACGAACCACAAGATAATAGGAATCAAAGCCCATTTCATGAATCACGGAAAGCTCGTACGAGAGGCGTTCTTCATAATCCCGTTCCGTATACGCGACGAGATCAAGCATTCCGTCCGCTTTTCGCCGAGCAAGACCTTGCTTGGCAAGCGTTGAAAGAATCGCATCGTGAGACTCGCCCTGCGGAATCGGAAAGGTGGGAAGATGCGTCTGATCGAACGAAAACTCGAAGGAACACATATCTGCGATTTTCACGGTGTTTTCAAGAGCTTCTGGCACCTGCCTGAAAATATGTGCCATTTCTTCTGTGGATTTGTAATAAAAATCAGGCGTTTCAAAGCCGAGCGGCGCACCGTCCGAAAGAACCTTATTCATCTGAATGCACATTAAAAGCGCCTGGGTTTCGGCATCGCGCCGTTCGGAATAGTGAACGTCGTTCGTTGCAACCAAAGGAATCGAAAGCCGATGGGACATGGCGATCAGTTCACGGTTAACGGTATGCTCCTCCTCAAGCCCGTGATCCTGAATTTCAAGATAAAAGCAGTCGGGCTCAAACATAGCTTTCATTTTCAAAGCAAGTGCTTCTGCTTTTTCTATCTCGCCGTCAAGAATCAAGGTGGGAATCGCGCCAGAAATACAAGCGGAAAGACAGATCAAGCCTTCCGCGTGCTCCGAAAGCAGCTCAAGATCAATACGCGGCTTTTGATAAAAGCCCTCTGTAAAGGCCTTGGATACAAGATAAATCAAATTTTGGTAACCGATCTCATTGCGCACGAGAAGAATGAGGTGGTTTCCCGAGGCATCGTTGCGCCCCTCCTTTAAAAAACGCGAACGCGGTGCGACGTACATTTCGCAGCCAATGATCGGCTTAACGTTTTCCTCTTTGCAGGCACGGTAAAATGCAACCGCACCGTACATCACGCCGTGATCGGTAAGAGCAACCGCACGGTGTCCGCATTCCTTGGCACGCCGAGGAAGATCGGCAATACGGCACGCGCCGTCCAAAAGGCTGTATTCACTGTGCACGTGCAGATGGACAAAATCCATACGGTTAACTCCTTTCTTTTTTAAAGATTCTTTTTGGCAAATTCCATGACCTTTTGCAGACGGTGACTGACTCCGGATTTGGTCAAAGGCGGTGTCAAAAGCATGCCGAGTGCGGTGAGCGACGCTTCCCTGTATTCTAACCGTGCTTTGGCCGCCTCCTGCAATTCGATCGGAAGTAAAGACAATTTATCAGCGGCGACCAAGCGCTCGATCATATCGATCTGTTCGCCTGCCGACTGCACGCTTTTGGCAATGTTATTGGATTCGCAACAGGCCAGTCGGTTGGCGTTGTTGCGGTATTCTTTTTTGATTTTTTCATTCATGATGGATATGGAAAGATCTTGCTCTCCGATATACACGAAAAAATCCTCAATCAAAGTACTCTTTTTTAAGTATAAATATGCACGTCCGCGCCTCTGTGCGTGGCGAAACGAAAGCTCTGCGCTTTCGGCAACCGCGGCAACGAGCGGCGAGCGTTCCTTGCAATCAAGCTCCAAGGAATAGCCTTTTTCGGGTGGGATCACACGGCCGCCTCCGATAAAAGCACCGCGCAGAAATCTTTTTTTGCACTCGGGGCACATGCGAGGAAGCAAGGGGGCAAGCGACAGCTCTTGATTCGCTTGCAAAAGAAGATCATCGATTTGTGCGCCGTCAAAGATCATTGCCGTTCGCTTGGTTCTTGGATCAAGAGCCGTTTGACAATCCTTTTTGAAAAGATTCCGAAGGAGTGCCGCCGTCGGCTCTTGCATATCCTCCAACGGAAGAATGATCTGATAGGTGTCGTCTTTTTTCTGCAAAAGAGCGGCACACAAGCCGAAAAAGAAGGCCCGTCGGCAACAATTGGCACCAAGCTTTTTATCGAAGATCTTTTGTTTGATCTGGTGTGCAAAGGATTCCATTCTTTACCTTTCAGCTAAAATTTCAATTTCGCAAGCGAGCAAGACGTCGCTCGTTTCCCTGACGCGCTCCTGGACCAAAGCAATCAGCTCGCATACGTCTTTGGCACTTGCATGACCGCAATTCACAATAAATCCCGCATGCTTTTCTGAAACCTCGGCATCACCGATGCGCATGCCCTTTAAGCCTGCCGCTTCGATCAAACGGCCCGCATAGTCGTTTGGGGGACGCTTGAAAATGCTTCCTGCGCTCGGGAAATTGCAGGGTTGCGATCTTCTGCGCTTTTCAGCGCAAATATTCATTTCGTCCAAAATAGCAGAGCTGTCTCCGGGCTCTAAAGCAAATTCAGCACAAAGGAGAATGTAATCACGATCGGAAATCGCACTGCTCCGATATCCGAAATCCAATTCCTCGCGCGAAAGCTTTTTGACTTCCTGCGTTTTGACGTCGAAAACGGTTGCAGAATAAAGGAGATCGGCAATTTCCGTTCCGAAAGCCCCTGCATTCATTGCCAATGCCCCTCCTACAGTACCGGGGATTCCGAATAAGCGTTCAAAGCCGGTAAGCGACATTTCCTTCGCGTAACGCGCACATTTGGCAAGAGATGCACCGCATTCCGCCTGAATGACATGTCCTGAAGCCGAGACACGGGTGAAAGCGGTTGTTTTGATCATCACGCCGCGAAAGCCGGCATCGTGAAACAGAATATTACTGCCGTTACCAATGATTTTATAAGGAATATTTAACGCAAATACAGTTTGAAGAATCTGTAAAAAGTCCGCAATGCTTGCCGGTAAAAGCAAGACGTCTGCAGGTCCGCCGATATGAAAGGTTGAATGGTTTTGCAAATTCTCGTTGAGCAAAATTTCGCAATTCTGACAGCTCTTTAGCGCGCCGAACAATTCGGCATAACATGAATGCTCCATCAAATATCCTTTCGTTCAGTATGTTATTCTTCCCGATTTGTCAGCATTTCAAACGCAGCCGCACGCTGTGCCTCGGTTACGCGAATGCCGCCGAGAATTCGGGCAATCTCCTCGGTTCTTTCCTCTCCTTGTAAAAGAGTGACAGCGGTTTCGGGGCGGCCGTCAATATTTTCCTTGCGGATCAGCAAATGTCTATCCGCAAGCGAAGCCACCTGTGCCGAATGCGTCACGCAAAAAACCTGACCGCGCTTGGCAGCGCTTCGCATTTTTAAACCGATTTTGCGCGCGGTCTTTCCTGAAACGCCCGTATCGATTTCATCATAAATCGCCGTTTTGACACCGCTTTTTTCAGCCATCACATCGCGCAGTGCAAGCATCACACGCGACATTTCACCGCCCGAAGCGATTTTCAAAATAGATTCCTGTTGCTCTCCCGACGAGGAAAACAGGAAGGAAACGTCATCAGCACCGTGCTCCTCGCACATCAGCTCGTCGTTTTCACAGCGCAGCTTGACAGATACAGTCAGAGCAATGCTCGGTAAATCAAGAATTTTCAAGGTTTCTTCAAGGCGTTTGCCAAGCTCGGCGGCAGAGACTTCACGTATTTTATGAAGCTCTAACGCCTTTTGAGAGGCGAGAGCAAAGGCATCGGCCACTGCTTTTTCAAGCTCTTTACGCCGATCCTCGAAGTTTTCAAGCTCGGTGAGATCCTTTTCGGCTTTTTCCAAAAAGGCAAGACAAGCCTCCACACTGCCTCCGTAGCGTTTGGAAAGATGATAAAGCACGTCAAGACGGCTTTCCAAGCGGTTCAACTGCTCGGTGGGATCATCCCCGCCTTCTTCGGCATAGACCAAAACCGTTTCCGCAAGATCATCAATTGATGAAATGCACGCGTCCAGGCTCTCAATGGAATCGGCAAGTGACGGAATCATTTCCTGCAGCTGCACAAAAGACTGTCTGACACGCTCGAGCAAAACCAGCGCACTTGCCTTTTCGCTTCCCTTCAACGCTTGATAGGAAAAATTGGCAAGCTTGGAAACACGCTCGGCATTCTTCAGTCGGTTTTTCTTTTCAAAAAGCTGTTCTTCCTCACCGATCCTGGGGGAAGCCTTACGAATCTCGGCAATCTGTCTTTTTAACGTATCCTCAAGACGCAGTCTTTCGCTTTCACGAGCGCTATGCTCGTTCAAAGCGCGTTTTGCGGCCGCAAACTCCTTATATGCCATTTCGTATTCCTTGAGAAGAGCGTGCGGCGTGCCGTAATCGTCAAGCGTTCGCAAGGCATACAGCCGTTCCGCAAACAAAGCGGTATCCGACTGTCCGTGAATATGAATGAGCGAGGAAGCAAGCTCACGAAGCAAGGAAAGATTGACCATGCGGCCGTTGATTCTGCATTGCGAGCGTCCGTCGCTACCCATGCTTCTTTCAAGAAGCAACGTACCGTCTTCATCGGTTGCAATGCCAAGTGTTTCAAAAAAGGAGAGCTCGGATTCCGAAAAAGAGCCGAAAAGGCCGCTGACCATCGCTTTCTCGGCACCGTGTCTCAAAAGCTCCCTTTGCACGCGTTCACCAAGAAGAAATCCAATACTGTCGATCAGAATTGATTTGCCGGCACCGGTTTCACCCGTCAAAGCCGTGAAGCCTTGCTCAAAATCAATATCCAACCGCCTGATGATCGCAATGTTTTCAATATGGAGCGACAGAAGCATATTGCGCTCTCCCTTCGTTTAAGTCAATGTCTTTTGTGCGATTGCAAGAGGAGCTGAAGCCGTTCAACCACCGCTTGCGCGGAAGAGTCGTCTGCGGCAACGGCAATAATGGCATCGTCGCCCGCAACACATCCAAGGATCTCCCCTGTTTCAATCCCATCAACGCAAGTAGCTACAGCCTGCGCCATACCGGGATAGGTCTTGATAACGATCATATTTCCTGCATAATTGACAGTTTTGACAGAATCTGTCAAAACTGCGCTGAAGGAAGGCATTGATGCCTTTGTCGCCTCAAAGGACTGCGCATAAGTATAAGTACCGTTCTGATTCAGGGATTTGACAAGCTGCAGCTCGCGCAAATCGCGTGAGATGGTTGCCTGTGTCACTTTATACCCCTCTTCCAGAAGCTTTGCAAGGACGTCGTCCTGTGTTTCGAATTTATGGGTACGGATCAACTCGAGGATCCGTGTTTGACGTTCTTTTTTCATCATGTCGAAATCTTCTCCTGTTTTTACTGTTTGGCATCCGAAATCAGCATTTTTCTTCGAAGCGCATCAAGAACACCATGACTTCCCGCGCATAAAAAGGTGAGCCTCTTATCGGAAACCGAAATTTCAACAAACTCGCCCGGTAAAAGCGTATGCATATTTCGGCCGTCTATATTCACCGCATGCGGAAGATTTTTGCGCGATTCGTTTGTCAAACGCAAAACCGTCTTCGATGTAAACAGAATAGATCTCGAGAAAAATGAATGAGGACAGATCGGTGTCACGCAAAAGGCATCGACTGCACTGTCAACGATCGGTCCGCCCGCCGACAAGGAGTAAGCGGTCGAGCCGAGCGGCGTGCACACGATCAATCCGTCGGCACGGTAATCAAGAGAAAGATGGTCGGCCGTGATATCCGTCAATGAAATATCCGCCATGCTGAACTCGTTGTTTTTGCCGACAACCACATCGTTGATCGCCGTCTGTTCAATGATCCGTCCGTTTTGCTTGATAATACGCACGTTTAACACGATATGCGAGCAACTTTCTACCTCGTCCTCAAGCAAAAGCGCCATTTTTTCAAAATCATTCGGCTCAATGACCGTCAGATAGCCAAGATAACCGAGATTGATGCCAACGAGGGGCAAATTCTTTTCAAGAGCGATCGGTGCGGCATGAATGACCGAGCCGTCACCGCCAAGCACCACCAAGGCCTCCACGCACCCAGGAATTTCTCCCACTTCGCAAGCAATCACGTTTTCGAGACGGCTCGCATACTGCGCTTCCGCAAAGAGCGTTGCACCCTTTTCATGCAAAAAAGATGAGACGCGGGACGTAACCGAAAAATCGGTATCCTTCGTCGGATTAGGAATCAGAAAAAAGTTTTTCATAAACACTCCTTTCTAAAATAAGCAAGGAATTCTATATTGCCGTCCCCGCCCTGAATGGGGGACTGTATGGTACCAACCGTTTGAAACCCGTATCCCGATGCCGCCTCACATACGCGCAAAACGGCAGATTTTCTCAAGTCTTCGCTTCTCACAATGCCGCCGCGACCAACACCGCTTCTGCCAACCTCGAATTGCGGCTTGATCAACGTCACCATTTCGGCACCGTTCGGTAAAACGGACGAAAGCGCGGGAAACAAAAGAATTTGCGAAATGAAGGAAACGTCCATCACGGCAAAATCAATCCTGTCCGCAAAATCCTTTGCCGTCAGAAAACGGGCATTGCAGGATTCACGAAGAACGACACGGGGGTCTTTTGAAAGCGCAGGATCAAACTGTGCCTTGCCGCTATCAACGGCATATACCTTTGATGCACCGTGCTGCAAAAGACAATCGGTGAACCCACCGGTGGACGCGCCAACGTCTAACGCGCAAAGGCTTGAAACATCAATGGAAAAATGCTGAAGAGCCGCTTCCAATTTCAGTCCGCCTCGGCTGACGTAGCGGCAACCGCCCGAGCGAATCTCTATCAAATCCTGCGAAGACTCGGGAAGATCAAAGGAGGCTTTTTTGACGGGCACGCCGTCAAAGAATACGCGCCCCTCCGCGATCATTGCTTGCGCGGCGGTACGGCTCTTGGCGTGGCCCGACGTAAAGAGATACAGATCAATACGCATTTTTATCTCTCACTGTTGACTTATTTGTTTCTTTGTAACAGATATTGCGCCAGTAAAACAAGATTTTCAGAGCCTTCATAGGCGGAAACCGTCATCACGGCACGCTCTGTCAAGGCCTTCGCTCGGTTCATGGCCTCTTCACGCGAAAAGAAGGTCAAAAAGGTGTTTTTGCAGGACTGGGCATCACTGCCGATATTTTTTCCAAGCAATCGGCTATCACCGTAGCGGTCAAGAACGTCATCAACGATCTGGAATGCGTATCCGATATCCGATGCGTAGGAATCGATGGAATCGAAGATATGTACGTCATCAATTTCCGCCGAAAGACAACCGAGCCGCGCCGCCGTGCGGATCAAAGCACCCGTTTTCATATCATGCAGCGCACAAAGCTCTTCAATCGAAAGCTCCTTTTGCTCGGCATCCATGTCGGTCATCTGGCCGCCAAGCATGCCGTAATGGCCAGCCCCCTCCGAAAGTGCGCGGACAGCTGAAACGATCGCATCGGACGAAAGGCGGGCATGCGTTGCAACCTCAAAGGCATAGGTCAGAAGTGCATCTCCCGCAAACAAAGCACCCGCCTCACCGAACACCTTATGATTGGTCGGTCTGCCTCTGCGCAGATCGTCGTTGTCAACGCAAGGCAGATCGTCGTGAATCAAAGAATAGGTGTGGATCATTTCAAGAGCACAGGCAAGCGTCAAGGCCGCCTCTTCATTACCGCCAAGCATTCTGCAAACCGACAGCGTCAGATACGGACGGATTCGCTTGCCGCCCGAGAGTGTACTGTATGCCATCGCATCAACCAGCTTCAAAACAGACGGTTCTTCCGCGTGCGAGCTTTCGTTCGGCCGTCTGTAGAGTGGAGAAAAATCGCGGCTCAAATAGTATGCTAAAGCGTGCTCAGTCTGTTCCGCCACCGAGGCAAGATCCTTTTCAAATTGGGCGAAGTCACAAGAAGCGTTCACGAAGTTGCCTCCTCGTTTGCTTTCGGCGCAAAGGCAACCGTGTCGCCGTTCACTTCGTTTTTCTGGTCCTTCAGCAAAACCTCAATTTTCTGCTCTGCGCGGTCAAGCTCTTTTCTGCATTGCTTCACAAGTGCAATGCCCTGCTCGAAGGTCGCCAGTGCTTCATCAAGCGTCAGAGCTCCCGACTCAAGCTCGGCAACAGATTTTTCGAGCTGTGCCATTGCCTCTTCAAAGGTCATTGTTTTTTTCGTAGTTCCCATTTGGTCTACCGCTCTTTCTTTGAAAGTTGTTTTTTCTTGTTTAAATCAATTTTTTCCGCACATGCTCGCACACTTCCGTCTGCAAAGCGAAGCGTCACCGAGTCCCCCTCCTTGACGGAGGAAGCACGAAAAAGCATCTCTTTTTGATTGTCAGCTTCACGGTATACAACCGCATAGCCTCTTGCCAAGGTGGAAAGCGGACTGAGTGCATCAAGAGACGCACTTGCTTTTTGCAGGGCGTGCTCCGCCTTTTCAAGACGAAACTTTCCCGAAGATTCCAGCTTTTCACCCAACCGAGCAAGCTGCAATTCCCTTTCTTCCAAAAGGACTTGCGGCATTCGCATAGTGCGCGCGCTCCCGAATCGGTCAAGCTCCTTTCTTTGCCGTTTCAAAAGATCGTATACGGCATTGATAGCGGAATCTCCAAGCGAAGAAATTCTTGACTGCAATTCTTTCCGATCGGGAACCGCCAGCTCCGCGGCCGCAGAAGGCGTCGGTGCGCGAAGATCGGCCGCAAAATCCGAAAGCGTCCAGTCGGTTTCGTGACCAACGGCGGAAATGGTTGGGATGCGACACGCAGCCACGGCACGCACAACCTCTTCGGTATTGAAGGCAAATAAATCCTCCATCGAGCCACCGCCTCGGCCGAAAATCAAAACGTCAGCGGCTTGATGATCGGAAAACCAACGGATTCCTTTGGCAATGTCGGACGGTGCTTCATTTCCCTGCACAAGAGAGGGATAAAGCAAAATATCAGCCGAAGGATACCGCCTTCCGAGAATGTTCATGATATCGCGCACAGCCGCACCTGTCGGCGATGTGACAACACCGATTTTTCGCGGATAGCGCGGAATCTTTTTCTTTCTCGCCGCGTCGAACAAGCCCTCCGCCGTCAATTTGGCTTTCAACTGCTCGTAAAGGAGCGCGAGATTTCCAATACCGTCAGGCTGCATCAAGGAAACGTATAGCTGATACTGCCCCGCCGCTTTGAAAACGTCAACACGGCCAAAGACAGTCACGCGCATACCATCGCTTGGTCGAAAGCGCAAGCCTGCTGCCTCACGCCGAAACATAACGGCGCGAATGGCGGACTGCTCATCCTTGAGCGTGAAATAGAGGTGACCGCTGCGGTGATCGGTAAAATTGGAGATTTCTCCCTGCACGTAAACGGTCTGCAAGCCTTCGTCGCACGAGATCAGCCGTTGGATATAGTCATTGAGCTCAGAAACGCTTGCGGCAGTCAAAGAGCCGCAGCCGTTCGAAAGCGCACCGTACACCGTACGCACCTCCTTTTTGTCAATTCAAATCATTTTTGATTCCATTTTCGTCTGGCAAGCTCCGCAATGCCAAGTGCATTGTCGCGCGAAAGCTCGGGCGCGGCGAAAGCGGCGCGAAAACGTTTCTCAAGTTTAGAGCGAATCAGCGTGTTAGACATCACACCGCCCGCAAACACGACGGGCATTTCTCCGTATTTTTCAAAAAACTGAAGACAAAGCGCTTCCAATGTTTCGGCAAGAACCGAAAACACAAATGCAGAGCACAAAGCACTGTCCTTTGATTCGTCATACATTTTACAGGCGATATTTTCAAGGCCCGAAAGGTTTGCATAACCGTTTTCAACCTTCATTTTTCTACGCGGAATCTTGCCTTTAAAGGAAAGTGCAAGCTTTTCCATTTCGATTCCGCACGGAAAGGAAAGTCCCATATAAACACCGATACGGTCAATGATCTGGCCTGCATTCAAATCCTTTGTTCCGCCGACAAGCTCGGCTTTAAAGCCACCGAAGTCCGGGGCTTCACACACACGCAAAACCTCGGTGGTTCCGCCCGATACGTGAAACGCGCAAAAAGGATCCTTCGTCCATGAGAGACAGTCTGCAGAATAAAGCGCGGCCATCACGTGTCCGCATTGGTGCGAAAAGGTATAAAGCGGCGCCATAGCGGCAAGCGCTATCGAGGAGGCAAAGGCCTGCCCTGTCAGAAAGCACGGCATATACGAGCCTTCCTGCAGGCGCGGACGCGTTGACACGCCGACCGCAGCAATCCGACGGCCTTTGATATATTCCTGCGCCTCTTCGGTCAAGGAAGGAAAGTTTTTCACGTGAGAAAATACCGCATCAGATTGCCGAAGTCCACGCTCTCCCTGTGCCACAGGAAGCGGTCTTTTCAGATTGGCAAGCAGCTTGCCTTCAATATCCAAAATTGCAAGAGATGTGGTATAATTGCTCGTGTCAATGCCGATGACGAGCGGCAAGCCGATGCTTGCACCTTCAAAGGTTGGTTCCATCACGGTGCTTCAATCCTTTTGCGGTGCTTTCGAGCCGAGTGCATGCAAAACGCCGTTGACAAAGGCATAGGCCTTTTCGTCATCGTAGGCCTTCGTCAGCTCGATGGCTTCGTTCAAGGAGACGCGCGTAGGAATCTTGTCGCAATAAAACATCTCATATGCCGCGATGTAGATGGTGGAAAGCGAAATGCGGGAAATGCGGTTGCGCTTCCAGCCCTTTGCATGCTCGTCGATCAAAGCGTCAAGCTCGGCAACGTGCGCTTCGATTCCGGCGAGGATCTCACGAACGTAAGCGCTTTCTTCAACGTCACGAACCTCTTTCGCCGTATCGTAGATCTCGGTCAGGCTTCTTTCACGGTCAGAATTCCACTCAAAAAGTAGGCAAAGAGCAAGTTCGCGTTCTTCATGTCTTGTCATAATCAAATTCCCTGCGGCGGCATTTTGGATTTTTTGATCGCCTTTTACGGCAGTGCCGTTTCCGTCGCCAAACGGCAATAATATAGGTATTTTATTTATTATACTACAAAGATATAGATTTTACAAGAGGAAAAAACGATGAAAAGATGTTTTTTTCAAAAAAGTATTGCATTCGGGACGAAAATATGGTATGCTTTTACCGAAAGAGAGATTTTCGCCTCTCAAAGAAAGGAACCGCTATGAAATTCTCAATCAGGACAATTGCCAAAAACCTTTATGAAGCCATTCGTTCCGCTTCTTTATACACGGTGATCATTTCGGTGTTTTTGCTCGTTTTTATCGCCGAAACAGGCTTTGATTCTGCAGCGATCGTCTTCCGTGATTACGTCACCATTTTTCTGGTTTCGCTTTTGATCGCTTTTGCAAATTTCCTTTTCAAAATCAAAAGCCTGCCCAAATTTATTTCCTATATTTTGCACTATTCAGCACTTGTCGTCAGCTTGACCGCCGTATTTATTTTCTCGGACAAGCTCTTGCTTCGCCAAAACACCTCCCAAGCATTCAGCCTTCTTTTCGTTTTCACGGTGATCTACGTGATTTTGGCTATTCTCTTTTACGTAATCAAGCGTATCGCCAAAAAGGCCTCAAGCGCATTTCCCGTAAAAGCGTGCGAGAAATCTGCAAAAGAGCAAGAGCAAAGCGAAGAGGATTATCATTCCATTCTGTAATTCTCTTGACATAATAAAAATGCCGCAATTCAAAATTGCGGCATTTTTTATTAATCGTTAATCGGATCAACCGACAAATTCGCGGTAAATTGCCTTCAGTGCAGACAAATAGTCCTTTTCCTCAACGCCGAGAATGACGTTCAGCTCACTCGAGCCCTGGTCGATGATACGGATGTTGATCGAGGCTTCGCTGATCGCACGGAAAATACGTGCGGCCGTACCCTTTGTTTTGACCATACCGCGTCCCACAACGGCAAGAAGCGCGATATTGTCTTCAATATGCAAAACGTCGGGGGAAACCATACGGCGAATATCCGCAAGAAGCGGTTCACGCTTTCCTTCCAGCTCGGAGGAGGCAACCACAACCGAGATCGTATCGATCCCCGAAGGAAGATGCTCAAAGGAAATGCCGTGCATTTCAAGCGCCTCGAGCATACGTCTGCCAAAGCCAAGCTCTGTGCTCATCATGTCCTTTTCGACCGTAATGATCGAAAAGCCCATCTTTCCCGCAATACCCGTGATCGGGCGCGGAAGGTCATCAGCGGGCGGTGTATCGACAATCATCGTGCCGGGTGCGGCAGGATCGTTTGTATTTTTGATATTGATCGGAATCTTTGCAAAGCGAACGGGGAAAATAGCATCCTCGTGCAAGACGGTTGCACCCATATAAGAAAGCTCGCGAAGCTCTTTGTAGGTGATCACGTCAATGACCTGGGGATTTTCAACACAGCGCGGATCTGCCATCAAAAAGCCCGATACGTCTGTCCAGTTTTCATAAATATCAGCCTTAGCCGCGCGCGCAACGATCGAGCCCGTCACGTCGGAGCCGCCGCGCGAGAAGGTTTTGATCGTGCCGTTCGGCATAGAGCCATAGAAGCCGGGAACGACCGCACGCTCGTGCTTGGAAAGCGTCTCGGAAAGAA
This sequence comes from Clostridia bacterium, assembly GCA_017501005.1. GTDB lineage: Bacteria > Bacillota > Clostridia > Oscillospirales > CAG-272 > UBA1740. Next base: position 12,371 of record JAFVXT010000111.1, on the reverse strand, counting down.
CGCGATTGGTCTTCTCTGCATCAAAAAGGCCGTTATCGAAGAAGAAAATGACCTTGGCAGCATCAATAAAGTCATAGCCGAGGTAAGCGGCCAAAACGATACCGCTCAAATATTCGCCGCGGCTTGCAACGTAATCTCTGCCGGGCAAATGAAGAATGGAGGCGCGGATCTTTTCGAATTCCTTCGCAAGAGAAATCGAAAGACCGAGATCGCGAATGATCTGGTTGTAGCGTTCCTCTATCTGAGTGAAGATCTCGTCGATCGGCTCACCGTTTGAGGAAGCGTCATAGCAGCGGTACAGAAGGTCGGTCACTTTATCGTCGCCCGAAAAACGCTTACCGGGTGCGGACGGAACAACGTAGCGTCTGTCCGATTCAGCCTTCACAATATTTGCGACACGGCGGAACTGACCTGCATCGGCCAAGGAGCTGCCGCCGAATTTCAAAACTTTAAGTGCCATTTTAAAAAGCCTTTCACGAAAAATAATCAATATGCAATATATTATAATTGTTTTTTTAAAAAAAGTCAAGAATAATTTTGATTTCTCTCTTTCTTTTCCTGAAAAAATATACACGATCTGACTGAAAAGAGCTTAAAAGCCGATCTTTTTTTGATTCTTTTTAGATATTTATGCACGAAAAAGAGTGCTATTTTGAATTTTGCATAGGAAAAATGCCGATTTTTTGATATCTTGAAAAAACAATTGCTTTTTGCTCAAAAAAGCATTATAATATTAATTGTCAATTATAACTTTGGAGTTGCATTATGGATATAAAAATAATCATCAATCTCGCCATCTGCGTGACGCAATTGCTTTTGATGATGCTCCCGGGCGCAATTTTGAGAAAAACTAATCTTGTCAGCGAGAATTTCGGACGTGATATTTCCAATATGATTCTCTACGTGGCACAGCCGATGTTGGTTTTGACCGCCTACATTCGGCCTTACGATGTGTCTATCGCCAAGCGTGCCGGCATGGTGCTGATTCTGGCAATTCTCGCCCATCTTTTGTTCGCGCTTCTCTCTCTTCTTTTCTTCCGCCGCACCGAAGCCTCTAAAAGAACTGTGCTTCGCTTTGCACTGATCTTTTCAAATGCAGGCTATATGGGCATTCCCCTCATTCGCTATACCTTGGGCGAAGAGGCGGTGATTTACGCCTCTGTCTACGTCGTTGTTTTCAACTTATTCATGTGGACACTCGGATTCTTTATGTATAGCGGCAATCGTCAGTATATATCCATTAAAAACGCACTTTTCAATACGACGACGATTGCCACCTACATTGGCTTATTGATCTTCTTTTTCAATCTTTACGGCTTCTTCCCTGCCGACGGCTTGATCTACGAATGCTTTGTCATGCTCAAGGATCTTGTGGCACCGCTTTCCATGTTTATCATCGGATTCCGCCTGATTGATGCCTTCAAAGCCAAGCACACGCTTGATTTCAATTTGTTTGCTTGCATCGGACTTCGCCTATTGCTCGCCCCTGCGGCCGTCTTTGTACTCCTCTTTCTCTTTTACAAAACAGGAATATGCACCGACCTCATGTCGATCAGCGTTGTCCTGATTTCCGCATCTACCCCCGCTGCCGCCGCAACCTCAATGCTGGCGGAAAAATTCAAAGGGAACGGCATCTATGCCAGCATGCTGGTTTCACTCTGCACGATCCTTTCGCTTGTGACAATGCCGCTTATTGCCTTACTCCTGTATCTTTTCTAAAGCGGTCGCACTCTTCCGTAAAGCCTTGCAAGATCCTTCAGTTCCCGTGCATCAACTCTGTCCTCCCAGTCATAGGGCAATCGGTACTGCCAATTTCCCGAAACTGTCGATGGCGTATTGATCCGCGCACTGTTATCGAGTCCCATCAGATCCTGCATAGACATGATCACCGTATCGGAAACACTTGCATATCCTGCGCGTACGATGGCCTTGGCCACGAGCGCAGGATTTTTTGCTTCTATCCCCAAATAACGGCAGGCATAGGAAAGCTCCTCCTCGGAAGCGCCCGAAAAATAGCCGAGTAACGTTTCATTATCGTGCGTACCGCCGTATACAATGCTGTTTTTTTCATAGCAATAGGGCAAAAAAGGATTTTGGCTGTCACCGCTAAAGGCAAACTGTAATATCTTCATACCGGGCAAGCCAAAACGGTCGCGAACGCGTATAACCTCTTCATTGACAACACCGAGATCCTCCGCAATCAAGGAATCGCTCATGGTGTGCAAGCACTCCAAAAGCTTTTCCCCCGGTGCTTTTCGCCATTCTCCCTCTCGTGCCGTCGGTGACCTTGCAGGAATGGCATAATAATTGACAAGGCCGATAAAATGGTCAATGCGGACAGAATCGTACAACTTCAGCATGTGCGCAATTCTTCGCTTCCACCAGGAAAAACCGTCTTCCTCCATTCGTTTCCATTCATAAAGCGGATTGCCCCATTTTTGTCCGTCCTCCGAGAAAAGATCGGGCGGTACACCCGCCACCTCGTAAGGCATGCCGGATTCATCAAGCAAAAACAGATCTCTTTGTTCCCATACGTCTGCCGAATCAAGAGAAACGTATAGCGGCATATCGCCGATGATCCTGATACCGTGATCGTTCGCATAACGGCGAAGCTCTTGGTATTGGTGAAAGAAAAGATACTGCAAAAAATACTGATAGTCGGCTTCCCTTTCTTCCTCTTCCGAAAAATCGCAGGCAGTCCATTCCTGCCAAGGTCTCATGCCGTTTTTCCTTCGGTATGCCATAAAGCGGCCGTACGGCAAGAGCCAGCTCGCTTCTTCACGCATAAAGCGTTGATAGTCCTCCGTATTCGAAAGCCCCTCACAACGCGAAAAAAGCGTACGCAATACCCTCTCTTTTTCAAGTGACTGCTTTTCGTAATCGATCCGACATTCCTCTTCATTTGACAAATGATAAAGGTCGGGTAAGGAAACCGACAAAAAGCTTGCCGCATCATCAAGATCGATCAGATAAGGGTTTCCCGCAAACGCGCTGACCGATTGGTAGGGACTGTCTCCGTACCCTGTCGGCGTCAAAGGAAGAATCTGCCAATACGTCATGCCCGCACGGCCAAGAAAATCAAGAAAACGGTAAGCCTCTCTTCCCATAGTGCCGATCCCATAGCGAGACGGCAAAGAAAAGATCGGCAATAAAACACCGGCGCATCTCATTCTGCTCACCCCTTGACCGCCCCTGCGATCACACCCTTGACAATGAATTTTTGTGCAAACGCATAGAAAACAATGATCGGCAAGACGGCCAGAACAAGCATGGCCATCAATGCACCCATATCGCGCGAGCCGTAACCGCCCTGCAGATACTGAATGGCGACGGGTATGGTTTTGTACTTACTGCCAATGACAAGATAAGGCAAGAGATAGTCGTTCCATATCCACATCGCGTTCAGGATCGCCACGGTCACGGCCGTCGGCTTCATCATCGGAAAAATAATCTTGAAAAACATTTGCCACGGATTGCAGCCGTCAATGCTTGCCGCTTCCTCCAAAGCATACGGCAAGGAGCGAACAAATCCCGAAAAGATAAAGACCGAAAGGCCGGCACCAAATCCGAGATAGATCAAAACGATCCCCACGGGATTTTCAAGGTTCAAAACATTGGCAATTTTACTCATTGTAAACATGACCATCTGAAACGGAACGATCATGCTGAAAACGAGCGTCAGATAAAAGAATTTGGTGAAAAAGCTTTTTCGCCTGACAATATACCAAGCCGCCATTGACGTAAAAAGAATGATGACAGAAACCGAAGCGACGGTGATAAACAGCGAATAAGCAAACGCGCTGACAAAATCTATTTTTTCAATACCGTTTCGGTAGTTCAGAAGTCCGACAAAGGTTTCCTTCGTCGGCAAGCGGAACGGCTCGCCCGAAATCGAAAACTGTCCCTTGAAGGAATTCATCAGCACGATCAGAATCGGTGCAATGAAAAGAACGGCAAGTATCAGCAATAAAAGAAATACAAGCCATCGATAGGAATGACGTGTTACCATTTTATCTCCTCACCGCCTCGGCGGCTTTTATCAATTATCAAATCATTCGTCTTTTTCAAAACGTGAGGAAAGCTTCATTTGCAGCAGTGCGATCAAGGCAACGATCAGGAAAAAGATCACCGCCTTTGCCTGTCCGACGCCTTCTCTGCCAATGCTTCCGTAGAACGTACGGAAAATGTCAAGTGCAAGCATTGAGGTTTCTTTGCCGGGGGCACCGCCTGTCAGTGCATAGTTCTGGTCAAAAACCTTAAAGGCGTTCGTCAGAGTCAAAAACGTGCAAATTGTGATGGCGGGCATCACCAAAGGCAAAATGACGTGCCGCAGGCTTTGCCGCCTGTTCGCGCCGTCAATGGCGGCAACCTCGTGCATTTCGGGCGGTACGTTTTGCAGTGCGGCAATATAGATGATCATCATATAACCAACCATTTGCCAGTTCATCAAAACGACAAGTCCCCAAAAGCCGTAAGAGGCATCAACCGTGATATCCAACCCAAAGCTGCCCAATATACCGTTGATGATCAGCTGCCAGATATATCCGAGAACGATACCGCCGATCAGGTTCGGCATGAAAAATACAGTTCGGAAAGCATTGGTTCCCTTGATTTTTCCCGTCAGAAGATAGGCCAGAAGGAATGCAATCACGTTGATGGAGATCACGGACACAACCGTGAATTTTACGGTAAACCAAAGCGCATTCAGAAAATCGCTGTTGTCCGTGAAGGCTTTGATATAATTATCCGCACCGACAAAGGTGGCGTTCGTCACCGTCGTAAAATCTGTAAATGACAAATAGATGCCCATGACGAACGGCACGAGAAAGGAAATTGCGAACGCGATCAAGGTCGGCAGAATAAACACTGCGCCCCAGCGCTTCAGTTGATCCTTCACTCCTTACCGAGCCTCCTCCGCCCAACGCGTCTTAAATGTTGCTACGACCTGCTCCCACGTCATCTTCCCCTGGCAGTAGCGCAAAAGTGCCGAGCCGAAATCCTCTTTGAAATTGGCACTCGGAAAAACCGTAAAGCTCCACGGAACTTGCTTGATCCCTTCCTTTGCCATCCAATCGCTGACCGATCTGCCAAGCGGATCGCTCACACGCTCGTCCGCCGAAAAGGTGTCAAAGGGCGCAATGAAATCCAGCTTTTCCGTAACAAATTTCTTTCCGGTTTCACTCGAAAAGAGCCAGTACAGAAAATCAGCGGCCTTTTTTCTTTGCTCCTCGCTTGCGTTTTTATTGATGGCCAGATAATTCTCGGTACCCACGCAAAGTCCTTGCGTTTCTTCGTTTTCCACGCCTGTATAGATGGGCAAGAAGGCAATGTCCTCTTCCTTGACAATGTTGCCGCTCACTTCCTTGATCTGCGAATATGCCCAGTTGCCGTTTTGCACCATGGCGCATTTTCCTGTTGCAAATTCTGCCATGGAATCGGCCACCTGATAGCTGCCGAGCAAGGTCGGGCTGACCGTAGAATTCTGAATATAAAGATCGAAGATATTCTTGAAATTCTGATTGAAGGTGAAATCAATGCGGTCCGTATCCTCATCTACCGTCCAATCGATCTCGTTTTTCTCAAATTCATAATAAACGGGGAGATTGGCAAGATGTGTCTGCCAACGCCAATCCTCGCCTGCCTTGAGCGAAGTGCAGGCAAAAACACCGTCAATGCCGAGCTCCTCTTTATGCGCTGTCATATCCTCAACAACAGCCTTCAAGGTTGCAAAATTCTTGATATTCTCCATGCTTTCCACGGTCGTTGCACGGTTCTGCAAGGAAAAATACCGATCGGTAATTGCTTTATTGTAAATGATGCCATACCCTTCCACTACATAAGGTATGCCGTAAACCTCATCGCCGTCACGAATCGCGCTTGACTTGTCGGTCAGGTGCTGATAAAGCGCCGTATCGCTTAAATCGGCACAGTAATCCTTCCACGCAGCATAGCCCTTGGGGCCGTTGATCTGGAAAATGGTCGGTGCTTCTTTTTTACTGATCTCACTCTTTAAGGTTTGCTCATACGTGCCCGATGCGGCTGTTGTCACACGGAGCTTGATGCCTGTTTCATCTTCATAGGCGCGAGCGATCTCATCGTAAACGGACGCCACTTCGGGCTTGAAATTCAAAAAATAAATATCCGCTTCTTTACCGCTACACGAGCACAAAAGACAAACCAAAGCAAGAAAAAGGAATAAAAAACTGATTTTTTTCATAATTTTTTGAGCGTATAACGCTTTTTCTCCTTTTTGAATTCAATGATAGTTTAACACGTATTTGCTTAAAAATACAAAAAGAACACCGATTGCCATAGACAATCGGTGTTCCATTTTTTGTTTGATCAGCTCAAGGGGGTTCCGTTTGACGGAATTTTTCTCTTACGGCACTTATCAGCGCCCGCGCACCTTTCGGGCACGTAACGTTCGGCACGTACAATCTCGTGATTGCCCTTCAAGGTAAAGACAGTCACGCCAAGCGAGGTCTTCGTAGCCTTGATGGGAATCATGGAAGAATCGATCACCATTGCGCGGTTCTGATCACTGACAAGCAATACCTCAAAGGGCTCGCTCTCATAAAGGGCCGCCGCAACAGGAAATGCTGAGGAAAATGCGGGCGAAAGCTTGCGTCTGTTGGATTTCGTCCAGTAATTGGAAACAGAAACGCGCACCGCTTTACCGTTTTTAAAGACAAGCACGATCTGATGCTTGGGGTTATATTCATAAAGCGCTTTGCACATGATCGGATGCTCGTCCGCATCCATTTGCAGCTTGGCAGGCAGATAATCACCGAGTGCCGAAGCCTTCACGGGATCAAAATCACTGACACGGCACTTATATGCCTGCGCTTTGTCGGTCAGAATCAAAAGCTCTGCCTTGTTGTCAACGTCGTCGGTATAAACGACCTCATCACCCTCCTTCAGCTTCTGCTCGTCGTTTCCGCGCAGCGAAGCCTTGGTGATCTTCTTGAAGTATCCGTCGCGCGTCATCAGTACGCGGACGTCATAGTTTTCTTCAAACATTTCATCGTTTGCAACGACGGTGATTTCATCGGCGCCGATGATCTGCGTTTTACGGGGCTGGCCGTATTTCTTTTTGATCTCACGCAATTGATCGGCAATGCAAGCCTTGATTTTCAGCTCGTCTGCCAAAATTTCTTCGAGCTTGGCAATATCAGCCTGCAATCCTTCAATTTCCTTCACTCTGTTCAAAATATATTCGCGGTTGAGGTGACGAAGCTTGATTTCCGCGATATATTCGGCCTGAATCTGGGAAAGCGAGAATCCTTCCATCAGGTTGGGAACGACCTCTTCCTCGTGCTCTGTCGAACGAATGATACGAATAGCCTTATCAATATCAAGCAGAATATTGGCAAGACCGAGCAAAAGATGGAGCTTGTCCTGCTTTTTCTTCAGATCGTAGGTCATTTCACGGCGGAAGCACTGAATGCGGAAGAGAATCCATTCCTTCAGAAGATCGACAACGCCAAGCACGCGAGGTGTGCCATTGATCAATACGTTGAAATTACAGTCAAAATTGCATTCGAGTGTGGTCAGCTTATAAAGCTTGGCCATCAGCTTGTCGGGATCAATGCTCTTGTTGCGCAATTCAAAAATCAGACGGAAGCCGCTCAAGTCGGTGGCATCACGGATATCGGAAATCTCCTTCAGCTTGCCAACCTTGATCAGCTCTGCCACCTTACGCATGATGGCTTCACTTGAGGTCGTATAAGGAATCTGCAGAATGTCAATGCAGTTATTGACCTTGTCGTAGGAATAACGCGCACGCAATTTGATGCTTCCCACACCGTTTTCAAAGACCGAGCGCATTACGTCACGGTCATAGATCAGCAAACCGCCGCCTGAAAAATCGGGAGCCTTGATGATATCCATCATACGATCAACCGACACGTTCGGATTCTTCAGAAGCGCAATGGTACCGTCACAGATCTCTTCAAGATTGAACGAACAGATTGACGATGCCATTCCGACGGCAATACCCGAGTTCGGACACACCAAAACATTCGGGAAGGTGGTTGGAAGCAAGGTCGGCTCTTCTGTCGTGTTGTCATAGTTCGGCACAAAATCCACAGCATTCTTATCAATACCGCGGAATAATTCCTGGCAGAATGTATCCAATTTCACTTCGGTATAACGGGCGGCCGCATAAGCCATTTGGCTATATTGCTTACCAAAGCTTCCCTTCGAATCAATGAACGGATGTAAAAGTGCCTCGTTTCCGCGCGTCAGACGCACCATGGTTTCGTAAATCGAAGCGTCGCCGTGAGGGTTTAAGTGCATGGTTTGACCGACAACGTTTGCACTTTTGGTACGCGGCCCTGTCAAAAGTCCCATGGTATACATCGTATAAAGGATCTTACGGTGAGAGGGCTTGAAGCCGTCAATTTCGGGAATTGCACGCGAAATGATGACGGTCATAACATAGGGCATATAGTTTTTCTCGAGAGTTTCGGTAATCGGCTGAAAGGTAATCTCCGCCTCTTTGATCGGTGCAATTTCTCTCGTCTTCTTTTTTGCCATACAGCCTCCTTATATGTCTTTGTCCGCACGAGCAGACGATATTAGTCAAATGGTTTGTACGCTACACACGCAGAATGCGGTGTGCCGCCGCACGGATCATACGATTGTAAAGCGCAAGTCCCATGCCGCTTTGCCGCGGCAAAGGCGCATAGATCTCGTCAAGATCAAAATCATCGGTCTCGCGCAAACGCGCAAACAGAAGCTTGGCCTGCTCCTCCTCGTTCGCTTGCGAACCGAAATCAAAAACGCGAGCATCGGGAAAAAGTCGCGCATAGACGGCGCAGTCTTCACTATAAGCAAGCAAAGCACATTTTTTGCCTTCCTGCAATGAGCTTTTCAGCTTTTCTTTCAGGAACGCTTCGCGTCCTTCATTGTCGCCGTCTAAAAGAATGAGTGATGCTTTGGGCGCATAATGCTTGTATTTCATGCCGGGAGAAAGTACGGTTTCTCCCTCCTTCATGCCTTCCGTGACAGCATTTGCCACCTTGACCTTGCAGCCGAGTGCGGTCAGCTTTTCAACAGTGATACCGCCGGGTCGAAGCAAAAGAAGCGTACCGTCATCCTCGATCTTCACGATGGTGGACTCCAAGCCGATTTCGGACGAGCCGCCGTCTATGATAAAATCCACGCGGCCGTTCATATCCTTGATGACATGCGCGCCGTTTGTCGGCGAGGGCGAGCCCGAAAGATTGGCAGACGGTGCGGCAATCGGCACACCCGCCGCACGAATCAGCGCACGGGCGATCGGGTGCTCGGGACAGCGAACCGCCACCGTAGGCAGCGAAGCCGTTACATTTTGCGGAATGGTTTGACGGACGGGTAAAATCACCGTCAAGGGGCCGGGCATCAATTCTCGTGCCAACTTTTCGTAAAGCGGACACGTAAAGGCATATTTTTCAGCATCCGCGGGATCGGCAACGTGAATGATCAACGGATTATCGGAGGGGCGCCCCTTCGCCTCATAAATGCGGGAAGCAGCCGAAGGGTTTGTGGCGTCACCGCCAAGACCGTAGACGGTTTCGGTGGGAAAAACCACAAGTCCGCCCGCTCGAATCATTGCCCCCGCTTCCATAATCAAGCGTTGAGCCTCGGGCGAATCAAGCGAATCGATATGCGCGATTTTCGTTTGCATGAATCAATTTTCTCCTTTGAGACGCGCGGCAATATCAGCCGTCATTAAGGCTTCCAGCATTGCCGTGATCTCACCGTTCAAAAAGTTTTCAAGTGAATAAAGAGTCAGACCGATGCGGTGATCGGTCACGCGGCCTTGCGGATAATTGTAGGTACGAATGCGTTCGCTTCGATCGCCGGTTCCCACTTGCGACTTGCGCTCGGACGCGATTTTTTGGTGCTGCTCGCGTGCCTTGAGATCGTAAAGACGCGCACGCAAAAGCTTCATGGCCTTGTCGCGGTTTTTAAACTGACTGCGCTCCTCCTGACATTCGATCACCATTCCTGTCGGAAGGTGTGTGAGGCGAACGGCCGACTCGGTTTTATTGACGTGCTGACCGCCCGCACCGCTGCTTTTGCAGCTTTCGATCCTGATATCGGCAGGATTGATCTCGATCTCCACGTCCTCAACCTCGGGCAGAACTGCCACGGTTGCCGTGGACGTATGGATTCTTCCCTGCGTTTCGGTTTCGGGCACACGTTGAACGCGGTGCACACCGCTTTCGAATTTGAGCCGCGAAAACGCCCCCTCTCCAATGACCATAAAGACTGCTTCCTTGCAGCCGCCAAGCTCGGTTCTGTTAACGTTCATCACCTCAACGCGAAAGCCTGCCGCTTCGGCATACATGCAATACATACGGTACAAAACCGACGCAAAAAGCGCGGCTTCTTCGCCGCCCGCCCCTCCGCGGATCTCGATGACAACGTTTTTATCGTCGTTCGGATCCTTATCGAGAAGCATGATTTTCAAGCGTTCGGTATGCTGTTCACACAAATCTCGAAGCGGGAAAACCTCTTCTTCAGCAAGCTCCTTCAGCTCTCGATCAGCCGTCGGATCGGCAAGGATCGCCTCGGCCTCTTCAAGAGACGCACGGTGCTTTTGATAAGCACGGTATTCCTCCATCAGGGGTGCAAGCGATTTATATTCCTTCATCAAATCGCGAAACGCATCTTTATCCGTGGCAATTTCCGGATTTTCAAGCGCGCTTTCCACCTCAGAAAAGCGCCGTTCCGCCTTTTTCAACTGATTCAGCATAGGTCAGCGCTCTTCGTAAAAAGCAAGTATGGCTTCTTTCATGGTATAAAGATCTGCTTTGGAAATCACTTCGTAAGGTGCGTGCATGGAAATCACGGCAACACCGAGGTCCACGGTTTTGATATTCATCCGTGAAATAAACATAGCAACAGTACCGCCGCCGCCCTGGTCAACCTTGCCAAGCTCAGAGGTCTGCCACATCACGCCGCGCGCATTCAGCATCTGACGGATACGAGCAACAGTTTCGGCCGAGGCATCGTTCGTGCCGGATTTTCCGCGCGCGCCCGTGTATTTGGACATGGTCGTACCGCAAGAAATCATCGCACTGTTGCGACGCTCGTAAACTTCCGCGAAATTGGGATCGTATGCTGCACTCACGTCGGCGGAAAGACAAAGAGAGGCATTGCGCACGCGTGCGGGAGAACGTGAGAAGGCGCGCGAAATCTCATCAATCATATCCGAAAGAATGCAGGATTGCATACCTGTATTTCCTTGGCTTCCCGTTTCTTCTTTATCGGCCAGAACGACCATAACAGTCTGCTCTTCGTCTTTTTTATCGATCAAGGCGGTCAGCGCAGGGTATGCGCAAACACGGTCGTCGTGGCCGTATGCACCGATAAACGCACGGTCAAAGCCGATATCACGCGCACGGAAGGCAGGAACTGCACAAAGCTCCGCGCTGACAAAATCAGATTCGGTGATACCGTATTTTTCATAAAGATAATGCAAAACGCCCAGCTTGATTTTTTCGTCGACTGCTTCATCGGCAAAAGGAAGACCGCCCACCAAAATGTTCAAGTTTTCCCCTGCGATGGCGGAAGAAAGAGGCTTACTGCCCTGATCCGCCCCCAGATGAGGCAAAAGATCGTTGATATAGAAAACGGGATCCTTTTCATCCTCGCCGATTCTGACAGATACCTCCGTGCCGTCCGCACGAACAACAACACCGTGCAGAGCAAGCGGCAAGGCCGTCCATTGGTATTTTTTGAGACCGCCGTAATAATGCGTTTTGAAAAAGCCCATACCCGCTTCTTCATAAAGCGGATTCTGCTTCAGGTCGATGCGAGGCGAATCAACGTGTGCCGCTACGATGCGAATGCCCGATTGGTGCAGATCGGCACGGCCGATAAAGCAAGCGATTAAGCTCTTATTGCAGTTATTGTAGTAGATCTTATCGCCGACGGAAAGAGGATCGCCGAAACGGTATTCACGGTAGCCCGCTTTTTCAAGCATGGCAATGCTTTCCTTCACCGCTTCGCGCTCGGTTTTCGATTCATCAAGATAGCGCATATAACCGTCAGCATATGCGTAAATGTCGCCGATCTTTTCAGCATTGCTCTCTTCGTAAACGTTTTTCTTACGGTAGAAGAGATCGTCTTTCAGTTGTTGTCCGCGCGTTTTTTCGGCGGAATCCTTCGTTGCTTCGTACATAAAACTCTCCTTTTCTTCGCTTATTGCGAGCTTAATGATTCCTTTTGCGTTTCAATCATGCGCCGATAAATCGGAACGGCATTCTGCACACGCTTCAAATAGGTTGCGGTCTCGGAAAAAGGAATGACCGCAAGCCCACCTTCACCGTCTGCATATTCCTCTGATGCAAGCCAAGCGTGTACCCGACCGAGCCCCG
>JAFVXT010000110.1 GCA_017501005.1 Clostridia bacterium | reverse complement strand
CCGTCAGGCCGAGGGCAAGTGGAAAAACTTTGTCGTTGGTGCTTGTGATGTTACTGATCAAACGCTGCTTGCAATCAACCATATGGCAGCGGTCGGAACTCAGATCATCTGGTATGCTCCCGAAGGTACGGAGATGTTTGACGGTGAATTTGCTAAGCTTCCTGCAGGTACACTTCGTGTGACCTCCGAAGAAGAGCTTGTTTCGATCCTCTGTCCCAACGGCACAGTGCTGACAGGCGATCATAAGGGCATTGCTATGGCAGAAACCGATAAAGCGATTCTGCTTGTTAATAAAGACAATGTTAAAAAGAAGGTTTGCTGGCACGGTGAGTTCACAAGCATTATGAATGCTTATGAAGCGGCTGACGTGGCTATCGAAAAAGATGAAAGCGGCGTAAGCTTCACGATTGATGAATCTTCAGTTTATATTATCAAAAAATAAAAGGCATCACCGATGCACAATCGGTGTTGAAAAATAAGATCGGATATATAATATATAGATGAAAACTATTTTTAAAAAGTCTTCGGGCGAACTGCGAGACATTTTGACGGTTACCAATTCCACGGGCAGTCTTAACCTTATAACGCTGGCTATTCCCATGTTTTTTGAGGTTATATTCAATTTTATGATAGGTACCGTCAGCACGATTGTGCTTAGCGGTTATTCAGATGATGCAGCTGCCGCAACCGGAATGGCCAGTATTGTCATGAATCTGTTTTCCATTCTCTTTACGGGAATTGCAGGTGGTTGCTCGGTTCTGGTCAGCAATTTAATAGGTGCTGAGCGTATTCGCAAGGCGAGAAGCGCTTGTTTTTCGCTTATGCTACTGTTGGCAACTTTAGGTCTGGTGTGTACCGGCGTGTTATGGTTCGGTGCGCCAAGTATTGCAACTTGGATGAACCTGACCGGCGACGTACACAATATGGCAGTTATTTATTTGCGTGGCCGTTCTTTAGAACTTGTATTTTTAGCCAGCAACTCTATCTTAATTGCCTTGATGCGATGCCACGGCTATACCAGAAGCACCGTTTTCATTGGTGCCACCGTCAACGTTATAAACGTACTTTGCAGTATTTATGCAGTTTATTACGCTAATATTGAGGTTTTATCAGGCGTAAGCGGAGTCGCGTTGGGCGCTGCTTTGAGTCGATTGATAGGGTGCTCGATAGCGATTATACTGTTTTTAAGATGCAAAATTAAAATCGCAGTGCCTGAAAGCTTCAGGGAATTTTGTGCATTGGTGAAAAGAGCCTTGTTTTTAGGCATTCCTACCTGTATTTCTAACGGTAGTTTTACCTTTTCACAGATTGTTACCAATTCTTTTACCGTGCTTTTGGGTGCTCACGTCGGCCCGGCAAAGGTGTATTTCACCAATATATTATGCTATGCCTACGTGTTTAGCAATTGTGCGGGAGTGGCAAATTCCATACTGATCGGAAGACTGTGTGGTGCAGGTGATCACCAGCATGCAAAAAAACTAACAGGTACCGTAGTGAAATTTACGGTACCTGCCAATGCGACAATATCTGTGCTGATTTTCTTGCTTAGAGTGCCGCTTCTTTCATTGTTTACTGATAATCAAGCCATTATCAATATGTCTTTTGGAATTATGTTGGTAGATATTATAGTAGAGATAGCAAGGGGCGTCAGTCATGTTTACGAATCTTCTTTGCGTGCCGCTAACGATGTTGCTTTAACGATGGTGGTAACATTGGTTTCCAGTTGGGTATTCAGCGTAGGATTGGGGTACTTTCTTGCAATCCCCTGTCATATGGGACTGATGGGATTCTGGGTAGCGCTTGCAGTTGATGAGTTTGTGCGAGCCGCCTATACCTATCTCCGCTGGAAATCAAACCGCTGGTCAACCAAAATAAAGTTATAACAAACTAAAATCATTTTAAAAGCAAAAGAGCTATTAGATTCCGAAATCTAATAGCTCTTCATTTTTTATAAATATTTTCAGATCTTGCCAAAACGTAGCCGCGAGGCCTTTTCAAACCTAAAAAGTCCGGTGCTTATGCGGTTTTACAGTGTTATTTATTTTTTAATGTGGTTATAGATGCAACGAGTATTCGACGAAGCTCACCACAATCGTGCAACAGATTTTTGATTTTCTGTTCTTCGACTATATTTACCTTGGCAAACAATTCCAACCAATACTCTGTCTCATAGCATTCCTTGAGTGCGATTTGAAGCTTTGAGAGAAAATCCGCTTTACTTTGAGCATAATTAGCCTCTCTAACGTTTGCTCCTATGCTGGTAGCAGACCTCTCAAACTGATTTTTGAGAGAGTAGTGCCCTTCTACAGAATTGGCTAATTCCAAAGCATTAACAGCAAAGAGCATAGACAAATCTGCAAGCTTGTTTTCTCTCATAGCATACTCCCTTAATGAAGTCCTAAAACAAGTTTTAGGATGAAGTCACGTTGTGATGAAGTCAGCTTCGCTGATGAAGTCGAAAACTTCGTTTTTCGGTTGAATTAAATCCGCCCATCGCGAGAGCGACTTCATCCGAGCATAGCGAGGACTTCATCTGCGCAGCAGACTTATTCCGCCGTTTTGGGCGGATTTAATTACATTTGCCATAGGCAAATGCCTTATTCCCACTCAATCGTTCCTGTCGGTTTCGGGGTGATATCGTAGAGCACGCGGTTGATGCCGGGGACCTCTGCGGTGATGCGATCGGTGATGCGGGCGAGGGTGGGATAGGGGATCTTGGCGATCGATGCGGTCATGGCATCCTTGGTATTGACGGCGCGGATGATGGCGGGCCAGCCCTCATAGCGGCTGTCGTCCTTGACGCCGACGCTCTTGATGTCGGGAATGACAACGAAGAACTGCCAGACCTTGTCGGCAAGACCTGTTTGATCAAATTCCTCGCGCAAAATTGCATCGGCTTCGCGCAGTGCGTTCAGGCGGTCGCGCGTGATAGCACCGAGGCAACGAACGCCAAGCCCCGGGCCGGGGAAGGGCTGACGGTAGACCATGGCGTGAGGAAGGCCGAGTGCTTCGCCGACAACGCGGACCTCGTCCTTGAAGAGCAGCTTGATGGGCTCGACGAGCTCGAATTGCAGATCCTCGGGCAGACCGCCGACGTTGTGGTGGCTTTTGACGGCTTTCTTGCCTTCTGCCTGCTTGACGCTTTCGAGAATGTCGGGGTAAATGGTGCCTTGTGCGAGAAACTCAATGCCGTCGAGCTTGCGTGCTTCGTCGGCAAAGACGTTGATGAACTCCTTGCCAATGATTTTTCTCTTGCTTTCGGGATCGCTGACGCCGGCGAGAAGGTCAAGGAATCGGTCGGTGGCATCAACGTAAATGAGGTTAGCGTCAAGCTCTTCACCGAAGACCTTGACGACGTTTTCGGATTCGTTTTTACGCATCAGACCGTGATTGACGTGAACGCAATACAGCTGGCGGCCGATGGCCTTGATGAGCAGTGCGGCGACAACCGAGCTGTCAACGCCGCCCGAGAGTGCGAGCAGAACTTTTTTATTGCCGACCTGTGCGCGAATGGCGGCGATCTGTTCTTCGATGAAGCATTCGGCAAGAGCCTTGGTTTTGATGCGTTTCATGGAGCGGGGGCGCATGTTGTTCATAAACGGTTCCTCCTATATGGTCGATCAATTTTCTAAATTACTATTATTTTAACGCAAAATACATCAAATGTAAAGAGGAAGATGCAAAAAAAGCGTTAAAAAAATGAAAAATCTTTTTTCTTTTCGCGCGCCATCTTTTGTCGATTTTGACGGATAGGGTAGAACGGCAAACGCGTTTCTGCATATACTGTAAGGATAGTTTTTCGGCTTATGACGGCCGAGAAGGGAGAGAATTTATGCGATTGATCAAACCATATTTGCGCGAACGCGCGCTTGAGTACGCGAAAACGTGGGCATTTTCGCGCAACCCGCTTTTTTACGATTATACGGGCATTGGCGGTAACTGCACCAATTTTGTGTCGCAGTGCCTTTACGCAGGCTCTTGCGAGATGAATTTTACGCCTGTATACGGGTGGTATTATCTGTCACCCGAGGAGCGGACAGCCGCATGGACAGGTGTGGAATATCTTTTCAATTTTCTTATCGGCAACCGCGGCGTCGGGCCTTTCGGGCGGGAAGTCACGGCCGCTGAACTGATGGTGGGCGACGTGATCCAGCTTGCCCGCGAGGACGGCACGTTTTATCACACGCTGCTGGTCAGCGGCTTTGAAGGAGACACGTATCTTGTGGCGGCGCAGTCGGACGATGCCTTTGACCGGCCGCTTAACAGCTATAATTACGGCTCGGCGCGCTATATCCATATAGACGGGGTGGGCGTAGAGTGGACGCCGCCGCCCGACTGCTATGAATCGCTCCTTGACGGCACGGGCATTGAGGCGGCCGAACGGTTTTCGTCTCCGCCCGAGCAGAATGCGCCGCCCGCGGAGCAAGCACCGCCGAGCGAGCCGCCGCTTGAAGAGGGAGAAGGGGAAAATCTGCCGCAGGTTTCGCCGAGCGGCGGCGAAGCGTAGGCGAAAAATTTCTACTTAAATATCTTAGTTCCGATAAAAAAACGAAAAAAAATAACAAAAAGCCGTAAAAACTATTTACAAATGAAAAAAAGTGTGCTACAATATATTATGTATGACCTTCCCACGGTGAACGGATACAGGACGGCACCCTTCACACGCTGTCATTTCACCCACCGTACGCTGAGGGACGGCCAATAAAAAAGAAAGGTGAAAAAGCAAATGATGGACAAGGAAACCAAACAGCAGATCATTGCGGAGTACAGAACCAGCGAAACCGACACCGGCTCGCTCGAAGTGCAGATCGCGATTCTCACCTACCGTATCAACTCGCTGACCGAGCACCTGAAGGTGAACAAGAAGGACTTCCATTCTCAAAGAGGTCTCTCGATGATGGTTGGCCACAGAAAAAATCTGCTGAACTATCTTGCGAAGAAGGATATCGAAAGATATCGCGAGATCGTTCGCCGTCTTGGATTGCGCAAGTAATCCGAGAACAGTTTCAAAGCTGTCCCGAGATATCTTGGGACAGTTTTGAAAATTTTTTATACGCGAGCGCGCCCGCGCGGGTACGCTCCTCACAAGTAAGGCGACGGGGAAGTAGCAGTTACCTATGGGCTTGCCCACCGCGGCAAGCATGTAGGTAAGTGCTATGTCCTTTTGCCGCCGAGAACCGCTATATGCGGACAAGCAAACAAGCAGAAAGGAAAAAAGCAATGTTTGAAAACCACAAAATCTACCGCTATGAGTATGCGGGACGTCCGCTCGTTGTTGAAACGGGTAAGGTCGCAGGGTTGGCCAACGGCTCCTGCATGGTGCGTTACGGCGATACGGTCGTGCTTTGCTGTGCAACCGCTTCCGAATTTCCCCGTGACGGCATCGATTTTCTCCCCCTGTCGGTTGACTATGATGAAAAAATGTACGCTGTCGGCAAGATCCCCGGCGGCTATCTGAAGCGCGAGGGCAAGCCCTCCGAAAAGGCTGTTCTGACCTCCCGTGTCATCGACCGCCCCATCCGTCCGCTCTTCCCGAAGGATCTGCGCAACGACGTGGCACTTTCCCTGACCGTGATGTCGGTTGACCCCGATTGCTCGCCTGAGATCACTGCAATGATCGGTGCATCTATTGCCCTTTCCATTTCGGACATTCCGTGGAACGGCCCGATCGGCGGCGCGTTCGTCGGCCTCGTTGACGGCGAAGTCGTCATCAACCCCACCAAGGAGCAGCGCGAGAAGAGCATTCTCGAAATGACCGTTGCCGCCAGCGAAAAGAAGGTCGTGATGATCGAAGCGGGCGCACAGGAAGTTTCGGACGAGGATACCTTCAATGCCATCATGAAGGCACATGAGGTGATCCGTGAGCTGCTCGTGTTCATCAACGGCATCGTGGCTGAAATCGGCAAGCCCAAGTTCGATTATCCTTCGGGCGACGTTGATGCCGATATGTACGAGGCCATCAAGGAATTTTGCATCGAGGACGTCAAGCTCGCGCTTGATACCGACGATAAGAACGTCCGCGACGCACGTATGTGCGAGGTGACCGAAAAGGTTTACGAGAAATTCGACGAGATCTATCCCGACAGCCATGCTGTATTCGGCGAGATCCTCTATAAGATCCAGAAGTACGTTGTCCGCCGCTGGCTGCTCGATGAGGGCAAGCGTGTTGACGGCAGACGTATGGACGAGATCCGTCCGCTTGCCGCTGAGGTTGGCATTCTTCCTCGCACGCACGGTACCGGTCTTTTCACCCGCGGTCAGACGCAGGTTCTCACGGTTGCCACGCTCGGCTCGATGAGCGAGGTGCAGAAGCTCGACGGTCTTGACGAAGAGGACACCAAGAGATACATGCACCACTACAATATGCCCGGTTATTCGACGGGTGAAGCAAAGGCGCTTCGCAGCCCCGGCCGCCGCGAGATCGGTCACGGTGCGTTGGCTGAAAGATCGCTCGTTCCCGTGCTTCCTTCCGTAGAGGAATTTCCTTATGCCATTCGCTTGGTCAGCGAGGTTGTCAGCTCGAACGGCTCGACCTCTCAGGCATCTGTCTGCGGCTCGACGCTCGCACTCATGGATGCAGGCGTGCCGATCAAGGCGCCTGTTGCAGGTATTTCCTGCGGTCTGATCACCGAGGGCGACAGATGGATGACCATGGTCGATATCCAGGGCCTTGAAGACTTCTACGGCGATATGGACTTTAAGGTTGCGGGTACTCACAAGGGTATTACCTCGATTCAGATGGACCTGAAGATCGACGGTTTGACGCCCGAGATCATCAAGAACGCTCTTGAGGTCACCCATAAGGGCCGTGACTATATCATCGACGAAGTCATTCTGAAGGCGATTGATAAGCCTCGCGCAGACGTTTCCGAATACGCTCCCAAGATGATCTCCATGAAGATCGATCCCGACA
Organism: Clostridia bacterium; assembly: GCA_017501005.1. Lineage (GTDB taxonomy): Bacteria > Bacillota > Clostridia > Oscillospirales > CAG-272 > UBA1740. The sequence continues at coordinate 3,381 of JAFVXT010000110.1, read as the reverse complement.
AGATCCGTGAAGTCATCGGTAGCGGCGGTAAGGTCATTCAGAAGATCGTTGCCGATACCGGCGCAAAGATCGATATCGAGGATGACGGCTCGGTCTTCATTCTTGCCGTGAACCGCGCAAGCGCAGATCTTGCGAAGTCTGTGATTGAAGCCATCGTTTTCGAGCCCGTTGTCGGTGAGACCTACGACGGTATCGTCACGCGCATCAGCGATTTCGGCGCATTTGTGGAATACGCACCCGGTAAGGAGTGTATGGTGCACATCTCCAAGCTGGCATTCACCCGTACCGAAAAGGTCGAGGACGTTGTCAAGGTTGGCGACGCCGTGCGCGTCAAGTATATCGGTGTGGACAAGAAGGGCCGTCCCGACTTCTCCATCCGTGATGCAGAGCCTGCCGCAAAATAATTTTTTTCAAACAAACAAATAAGGAGGAATGTCATGTCAACACCGAACACAGCACAAGGCACACAACCCAAACCCAATAGTATCGGCGCATTGATCCTCATCATTCTGACAGCAATCGCCATCGTCGTTTCTCTCATTCTCGGTGGTATTCGACTTTTCGGCGGAAATGCGGAAAATCCGACAGAAGAACCCACGGGTACACCTTCCGTCGATCCGTTTGATCCCGATTTCAAGCTCGAAGCATGGCCCTCCGATCAACCGCTTTCGGGCTTTACCAAGCTCGATGCGGGCACGCTGTTTATCGCAACCGAAGGCTATACGCCCGATGAAGACAGCTTGCAGACGATCGTCCGCAAATACAAGGACGGCGTGAATCAGTTTGCGGTATCCGACAGCTCCTTGCAGATCAACAAGGAAACGAACGATGCACTGCTTCGCATGCTGACCGCAATGAATAAGGAGATTGAATTTAAGGAAAACATATCGGTTCATTCGGCATACAGTACGCTGCGTGACTATCAGCGCACGGGTATGACCGTAAGATTCCAGCTGATTCCCGTTGGCGGCGGAAGCCCTGAGCTTCTTGAAAATGCAACGGGAGACAATCCCGCAGCATGGCTTGCCGCCAATGCTTGGAAATATGGATTTGTTCTTCGCTATCCCAAAGGGAACGCAGTGACGGATATGGAGAACGGCGCGCCTGATTTTTACCGCTACGTCGGTATGCCGCACGCTTACTATATCACAAAGGTCCTGGAGCTTGAAGACAAGAACGTTGTTCCCACCCTTGAGGATTACGTTGCACTTGCCAAGAACGCCACGGCAAAAAATCCCATTGCCTTTGAGGTCAAGGGAAGCGGTGCGGACGATGGCGTTTATAACGTCTATTACGTGAAGGCTTCGGACGTTGACAAGGCACAGATTCGTGAAGGCTTCGAAATCTATGGCGTTTCGGGTGTCGGTGACGGTTATCTCGTGACAAGCGTCATTCGCACGGGTGAAGAAGATGATGACGGTGAAGCTTCGAGTGAAGACAAGACGGAAGACAAGACCGAAGAAGCAACCGAAGCATCTACCTGATAAAAAACAAAGATAAAAAACGAAAGGATTTAAAAAGTTATGAAATATTTTGTACGCCTCCTTTCCGCATTGCTGATTTTGGCAATGGCATTTTCTATCGTTGCTTGCTCCGATGAAGAAAAAGAAACCGAAGGAAAGGGTCCTTCGGGTACGCTCGATTTTAATTCCGAGGATCCTTCGGGCAGCGATACGGAAGATCCCTCGGGCGGCAGTGAAGAGCCCAGCGAGGAAGAATCCGAAAGCAAAGAAAAAGAAACTGTTGATATGAGTACTTACGAGGCTCCTACGGTGGAGGATCCGACCTTGAGCGGCTTTGAGCTGCCCAGCTCTTCAAAGCTTGAGCTTTCGACGGTTGAGCCTACCGCAGCCGAGGATTGCACCGTTGTGACCAAAAATGCCGCTGATATTCACGTTGGCAGCTTGATCCTCGTCAATCCGCAGTTTGCCTTGAAGAAGGATCCTGCCGATATCAAGGACGCATTGGTGAATATGTTCGGGCACCGTGCAAACGGCGCAGCAAATGGCAAATATCAGTTGCCGGGCGATTCTATTAGACTGCAGGGCGATGCCATTGAAGCGTTTACTTCCATGATGGTTGCTGCCAATACGCAAAATGCGAAATGCAGTGGAGTTTTGGTTTCCGAAGCCTACCGCTCCGCACAGATTCAGGAAGATCATTTCAATGCGGCAGGCGGCGTCAATGCCATGCAGCCGAACCACAGCGATTTCCAGACCGGTTATTCGGTGCATTTGAAGTATTACGGCGCGGATAAGCTGACCTACACGCTTGGCGATAAGAGCAATGCAGATGCCGAGGCCGCAGGTGCCATCATTGCCGATCTTGCAGATGACTACGGCTTCATTCAGCGTTATCCCGCAGGTAAGAGTGCATTCACAGGCGTTAGTGATAACGTATTGCCTCACCTCTACCGCTACGTCGGCGTGCCGCACGCTCGTATTATGAACGATGGCAACTACACGCTGGAAGAGTACCTTGAGGGTATCAAGGCTTACACCGCAACCAAGCCCTTGCGCGTTGAAGACGGTGCGCACGTTTACCACGTGTTCTACGTGCCCGTTGCCGAGGACGCAGAGACGGTGAGCATCAATGTTCCCAAAAACCGCGATTATACCATTTCGGGTAATAACGTAGACGGCTTTATCGTAACCGTTACGATTTCCTGAATTTATCAGTAAGAGAAGCAGTCCCGTGTGCCCAAAGGGCAAACGGGACTGCTTCTTTTTACTTAAAAATACTTTACTTTTCGGGAAAAGCATGCTATAATCATTTTAAAGAAAAGCTCGATCGTCTACGTCAATAAAATCCGCTCGTTTGCTTGTTTTTTGAATTGCTTGACAGAGGCAAATGCGGATACCTCATACCGAAAGGAACTTCAAGAATGAAAAGAATTGCGGCTCTTTGTCTGCTTGCAGTATTGCTCCTTGGCAATATAGCGTCCTGTTCACCTGCAAAAACAGTGGTGAATAAGCCGACAGGCAAGCCGTCGGAATCGCTCACTCATGAGCATGCCTTTACCGACGGCATGACAGAATCACTCACCGAAAGCCAAGAAAGTGCAGCGCCCGGCGGCTCCTCTGCCGAAGAAAGCCGGGCAAGCAGTCAAAACGGAGCTTCTGCCGAGAGCGAAGCCTTCACCGAGCCTTCAACAGAAGAAGATACCGAAGCGCAGACTGCATCCCCAAGCCAAACCGAGTGTACGGAGCCAATGCCAAGCGAAGCATTGAGTGAAGTGCCGACCGAGGAAGACGAAAGCGAGTCCGAGTCGTTAACCGAAACGTTTGGCACAGACGCCGACTTGACTGAAGTGCAGACAGAGCAGATCTCCGAAACGGCGACAGATGCTTTGACCGAGCCTTCAAGAGAAAGCAGGTCGGT
>JAFVXT010000109.1 GCA_017501005.1 Clostridia bacterium | reverse complement strand
CGTATTAAGTTTTATATGCAAGCTATCGAATTCAAAATCAAAATTGATTTCGAGTCATCCATGTTGCTTCGCAACCGATTATGACCACTTCGATACCTCTGCGTATTAAGTTTTATATGCAAGCTATCGAATTCGAAATCAAAATTGATTTCGAGTCATCCATGTTGCTTCGCAACCGGTTATGACCACTTCGATACCTCTGCGTATATATCGGTTGTGTTTTTTCTTCAAATCACAACCGACATATATTATAACACAACAGCTTTCATTTTGCAAGAGGTATTTTAAATTTTTTTCATTTTTTCATTAAACATATAAAAGATTTGCAGCTTTTTGACAAAAAAGGAAGTGAAGCGTAGAAAAAACTCTGCTTTTTATACTCTTGACAAAGTGACACGTGTGTGCTATAATACGCTTGAAGAAGAGAAGGGGGGCAATACGGTGATTCTTGCGATTGATATCGGTAATACAAACATTGCCATTGGTGGCTTTTGCGATAGCAGTGAGCCTGTTTTTGTGGCACGTATTGCAACCGATCCTATCAAAACCGAGGATGAATACGCGAGCAAGATCCGCAGTGTTCTTGCCATGCACGAGGTGGATCGTTCGATCATTGACGGTGCGATCATTGCATCGGTCGTTCCGCCCTTGAATACCGTTGTCAAGCGCGCGATCAAGCTGGCATATGGCGTTGATGCGCTGATGGTCGGTCCCGGCATAAAAACGGGGATCAACATTCATTGCGATCACCCTGCAAGCGTGGGGGCGGATCTGATCTGTGCTTGTGTGGCCACTCATTTCATTTACGGCAGTCCTGCGTTGATCGTTGATATGGGAACTGCAACAAAAATGATGGTGCTTGATCGACAGGGCGCATTCATTGGCGTTTCTATCATTCCCGGCGTGAATATTGCATTGAAAGCATTAGCAACCAGTGCGGCACAGCTGCCGCAGATCAGTCTGGAAGCACCAAAGTCGGTGCTGGGTAAGAACACGGTTGATTGTATGCGTGCAGGCGTTGTTTTTGGCAATGCCAGTATGATTGACGGAATGATCGAACGCTTCAACGAAGAGATGGGCGAAAACCTTAAAGTGTATGCCACGGGCGGGTTAGCACCGACAATTGTCAATTACTGCAAGCATGACATTGCGCTTGACGTCAATATGGTATTGAAAGGATTGCACATTCTTTATCAAAAGAATACTTGAAAAATCAGTCACGGTATAAATCTTCTCTTGAGAAGCTTTATATAAAAAATGCGTTGTATCACATAAGTGAACGACAGCAAGGAGGATTTTTTATGAACACACGAAAACAACACATGTCAACCGAAAAGCTCGTCATCGGTGCGGTACTGACGGCACTCGTCATCGTACTGCAGTTTATGGGGACGTTCGTTCGACTTGGGCCGTTTCAAATCTCACTTGTACTCATTCCGATCGTCATCGGTGCGGCAAAATGCGGCACGCTGATTGGCGGTTGGCTGGGCTTTGTGTTTGGTCTGGTCGTATTGCTGAACGGTGACGCGGCGGCTTTTTTGGCAGTCAATGCTGCGGGAACCATTCTGACCGTGCTTGTAAAGGGAACCGCGTGCGGTTTGGCGGCAGGTCTTGCATACCGCTTGCTTTTTAAAGTCAATCGGGTTCTTGCAGTTGCCGTGGCGGCCATTGTATGTCCTGTGGTGAACACCGGTATCTTCCTGCTTGGATGTCTCTTGTTCTTTATGGGCACCATTCAGGAGTGGGCAGGCTCGGAAACCGTTGCACATTATATCGTGTTCGGTCTTGTCGGCGGTAATTTTCTCGTTGAGCTGGCGAGCAACCTTGTGCTCAGCCCGATCGTGGTCAGACTGCTTGATCTGCGCAAAAGATAACCAAAGGAAAACGCCTTTGCTGAAGCAAAGGCGTTTTCTTTTGGTTGCGATAACACTTATTGCGAAGGATCACTGTACTGCGTACAAAGTGAAAGAAAGAATGCAAAGAGATACTGCACTTCGAGCTCTGTGGATGCATTGAGTGTGAGTGCTTCCTTGACGTGAGATACGTTCTTGGAAGAGAGACAAATGCTTTTCTTGCCTTCGCTGCTTATGATCTCGGACATGGAAAAATCGGCATTTTCGATCGTAGCACTCAAAAGCGCACTGATAAAATCACCGTGCAGAATGTCATTTTCCAAATCAATTTCGCAATGCGGTGTGATCGTCAGTGAGGTGGATTCGTGCTTGCAATCAAAATGGATATCGATGGCCGCCATGGGATCCTTGCAAAGAATTGGGTAGACGGTCAAAAGAAGTGCAAACATAAAAGGAACGCCGCATTCAAGCGCCACCCATGACGGAATATCCGCGCAAGAAAAGCGGAAGGCTGTGGAGAGCTCGTTTGTAAAGAATGTTTTGCACATATGATAGATCGATAATAACGGAAAAGGCTCCTTGTCCTTTTCACCCGATACCGACGTTTGGATCATTCTTGCCAAAAGAATGGCATGATCTTCATGTCGCGCATCGCCAACAACCGTATAAATCTTGTCGTTCATGAAAAATTCGGCATTGGCCATGGCGGCTCTTTGGTCGGCGGTGAGGCGGCGCGCATGACGCTCGTCAGAAGCCCATAAAAGAGTATCTCCATTCCAAATCGAAAAGGGAAGTGCGGGGATCATGAAATAGGCTCGAGAACTGTTTTTGATAAAAGACGAATGCTTGACTGACATAATTATTTACTCTCAAAAATAATGGGATTGTTTTCTTTTTCTCGGTAAAGATCACTGTAGGTGACCTGCTTTTGCAGCTCTTCTTCTTTTGCGGTGAGTTCACGGTAGAAGCGGTCGCGCAAATAGAGATCTTCAATTTCTTTTTTGAGCTTCGTGAAATCGCTTTGCTGCTTTTCGGTGCGATAAAGCAGATAGATGTAGTCGCCTGTTTCTGTATGAAGTGTCACCAATTGGCTATATTCTCCGATCTCCAGGGAAAAGGCTTCATCGAGTAAGCTGCTGCCGTTTTCGGCAGGGAAGGCATAAAGAGAAACCGGGGTTTGGCTTGGCAACGCATGAAAATAGGCCATGGCGGCGTTTTCACGCTCCTGCTTTGTGGAAGAATTCTGCAAACGCTCAAGCAATTTTTCGGCAACTTCCGTCTTGGCTGATTCGAGCGTGAAGCCGTACCTGACGTAATCGAAGAAATACATTTCGATCATGCGGCAAGCATCACTTTCGTAGAAGGCTTGCAGATCCTGTTCTGTGTATTCTACGCTGCTTTTTTCGGGCTCTGTCAAAAGAGAAAGCAACTGCTCTTCCGCAATCTCATAGCGCAAAATCAAGCGGAAGGCACGGTCTGTCAAAAACTGCTTTTCAAGTGCTTCAAGGTAGGCCTCGTACGAGCCATAGCCGTTGACGTGCGTATCGTTGACGTCGCCGCCCTCAATACTGATCTTGATTCTTTCTTTCAAAATTTTGTCTGTTTTTTCGCTGTAAGGATCAATGCCGTATTTTTCGCACAAAGAGAAGACGGCATAGACGCGGGAAATATCCGAAAGCACCTCGGGCATGACGAGCTCCCATTTTTCTGCCCAAGTCAAAGAATCGTCAAGTGCGCTTTCGTGCGTAAAAAAGAAGGCGCGAAAAAGCTCGTACGGCACCTCGTGACCGCCAACCGTGATGATGGTTTCTTTTTCCTCGGCAGTGGATTCTTTCATTTTATACTCATCACTGCAACCGCACAGGGTGCAAAGAAACAATGAGGCACACAAAATGAGTGAAAGGAGCGAAAACGGCCAATGTTTTTTCATAAAAAAACTCCCAGAAAAATAGAACTTTAATAATTCTATTATACCTGAAAAACTAAGACTTGTCAATAAAAAAGAGAGAGTTTGCGCGCTTTTTTGTGTGTTTGCGGAGCTTATTTGCGTGAAGCGGGGTTCTGTTTTTGGTTTCATGATGCAAACAGCGCATCGTTCTTGCGAGAATGGCAAAATCCAGCCATAAGGAAGCGTTTTCAAGATAGATCGCATCAAGCCTGGCCTTGCGCTTGTCGGGCAAATCGTCCCGACCGCTGATTTGCGACAGCCCTGAAATTCCGGGACGAAGCGTGTAAACCCCTTTTTCGGTGCGCAAGCGGTGCAATTCGCGCTCTTCTGGAATTAAAGGACGAGGGCCGATCACGCTCATCTCACCGCGCAAGACGTTTGCGAATTGCGTCAGCTCGTCCAAGCTGTGATTGCGCAAAAAAGCACCGATCGGTGTGATGAAGGAGGCACGGTTTTGCAGCTTTGCAGCGGGGCATTGCGGCGCGCCGTTTTTCATGGTTCTGACTTTATAACAGACGAAAGGAATACCGTTTCGGCCAATTCTGATTTGTCGGAAAATAAAAGGACCTTTTGAGGTTGCTTTGACTGCGGCGGCTATACAGGAGAGGGGAACGGCACTCAAAAGGAGTCCTGCCGACGCATAAACAATATCAAGAACGCGCTTGATACGCGCATAAGAAAAATGCATGAGAAAAACCACCTTTTTTAGTGGTAGTTTTCCTCATGCGCTTGGTTTTCATGCAAAAAATCAAGGAAGGCGATAGGAACCCAGAACGCCGACGGTCGGCTTTTGCACGTGCGGGCAGTGATGTCCTCTTCCGCTCTGAGAAAATCGGCAATGGTCTTGTGCATACCGTCAGGATAAATGGCTTTGACGGCGTCCTTGTGGCGCTCGTGGCAGAATTCGTTGAAAACCGAAACACGAATCATAGCAGTTCTCCTTGCAGGATGATTTGTTTTTACACCATTATACATTGTTTTTTTCGGAAAGCAAGACTTTTGTGAATATAGAACCGTGCGTTTTTGAAAATAAAAAGATTTTTTCAAAAAGGCAACTTGACCTTTGCTATTGAAAATGATATAATAATCTCACAAGTATATCGAAGGAGGCGCGCATGAAACGAAAAAAACTGTGGATAGCACTGCTTCTGGTGGCCGTTCTTGCTCCGAGCGTGATTTTATGTGCCTTGATGATGACCTCCGATGATTTTGCACTCAAGGATTTTGCCTCTTCTTCGAGCTTGTCCGTGACCGATGCAGATGGAAAAACGACCGAGCTGCAGACGGGAGAAGAACATTTTGAATTATTAACACGTGTTCTCACACTTGCACAGGCAAGCGATATGAAAAGAGAGGGGCGGCTTTCCTCGCGGCTTTATCAAGTGAAAGCGGCAGACGGTGACCGCGTCTGCTATTTGGGAATTGAGGACGGGCAGACGGCCGTTGAATGGCAAGAAAACGTCTACATTCTTTCCTATCCGCATCTTCAGTGCAAAGAGACGGTCATTTATCCGTGCCTTGTTCGTTACGGGGTCAAAACCGAGAGCGGATATCTTGATGCACCTATTCTTTCGCAACGGACGGATAAGGTGTATGCCGTGAAGTCCATGGCTGATTTTAGAAGCCTTTCCTTTGACAGTCTCTGCAACTCATCTGTGGAGATCCTCCTTTATGCGCAAGGTGCGCAAACGCCCACGCAAACCTTTTCGGCTTTCGACGAGGTTGCTTTTGACGAAGAAAAGGCTTGGACAGTTATTGTGAATGCAGAGCTGGTCAAGGACGGTTATCGTGTGCAATGCGGTTATGAGTTTTCTTATCAGCATTGAAAAAACTTTCGTATCATTCCTTAAAAAAAGAAAAGCTTGGTCGAACCAAGCTTTTCTTTTTTTTGTTAATCAGTGAATGTGAGACAACGGTTTGGGCAGGCCCAATTCGTTGAATTCAAAGAATACGCAGGAATACGAGATGTCTTCGTAGTTGAACTTGCAGCGGCAGTAGTTATCCTCTGTTGCGAGCAAGGTCAGATCGTGAGCCGAACGCGTGGCCTGATCGGGCAGAATGGCGAAAACAGACGTCAGATTTTCGTTGTATTTCGAGATCTTATCTGCCAATGCCTTGAAGGAGTTTTGGTTCATATTGGCTTTTGTATAGTAGAAGCGCTCGAGATTGGTGCAACGGTCAAACGCATTTTCACCGATAGAAGTGGGCGCGGCAATCACATAATTCAGATTGGAGCAGGAGAAGAATGCGTTGTTGCCGATCGTGCATGCATTTGCAATGGAAATGAAGGGCAAGGATTCGCAGCTCGCAAATGCGCGGTCACCAATGGCAGTCAAAGCGGCATTCGTTTTGACATAGGTCAAATTCTTGCAGTTACCAAATGCAAGAAGGTCGATTTTCTGAACCTTATCTCCAATGATGGCAACCTCGAGATTGAAGCAATTGTAGAATGCCATTGCACCGATAGTTTCTACGTTATTGGGAATCGTGATGGAAATCAAGCTTTCGCAACCCATAAAGGTTTGCTCGCTGAGTGTTTTGTTTAATGCGGCACTCAAGGTGACGGTGCGCAGCTGCTTGCACTGTGCAAATGCGGAGGAACCGATTGTGGTGACAGAATCGGGAACCACAACGTTGACGATAGAGTAGCAGTTTTCAAAAGCACTTTGGCCGATCGAAGTGACCGTGGAAGGAATTGAAAAATCTGAAAGCGAGGTGCAATTCTGGAAGGTCATTGCGGCAATTTTTGTCAAAATCGAAGGAATCTTGATGCTCGTCAGGGAAGCGCAGTTGGTAAACGCGCCGAGGCCGATCTCATAGATCTCATCGTGCGTTTCCACGTAGGAAAGCTTTGTGCAACCGAAGAAGCACTGGTCGGGAATTCTCGAGATGTTCTGGGGGAAGGTGAAGGAAGTGAGCGACGAGCAATAAGCAAAGGTCATTTTGTTGAGCGTGATGTTACGGTTGGGATCGGTTGCGGTAAAATCAACCTTTTTGAGCCCCTGGCAGTACATGAACGCTTCAACACCGACTTGACGCAGCTTGTTGGGCATTTTGATTTCGCTCAAAGAGGCGCAACGTGCAAATGCGCGGTCGCCGATTCGGGAAACGTTATCGGGAAGGGTGATTTCTGTCAAGGAAGTGCAGTTGTAGAAGGTTTCGTTATCGATGGCGTCGATATTCTTGGAAAGCGTGACCGATTCAAGTGCGGTGCAACCCGAAAATGCTTGCTGACCGATGCTGAAAACCGAGGAGGGCAACTGAATGGAGCGTGCAAAAACAACGTCTTTGAAGGCTTCTTCACCCAGCTGGACGACCTCGTAGCCTTCTTCGTTTACACGGGGAACAATAATATTGGCATCTTCGCAGCTACCGATACCGATTACTGATGCCTGGCCGAGAACGGTGGTGCCGTCTTCAAGCTCATACTCGTTATTATTCAATACGTAGTAACGCAATCCTTGAGATGCTTCCGACGCATCAACGTCAGTATCGGGATCAACGCTATCACTTGTGGGTTGATCGCCGTCCGTGGGATCTTCATCGCCCTTGTCATTGCATGCCGTCAGAAGAGAAAGCAGCAAAAGCACGGAAAATAACAGAGCTAAAAACTTTTTCATAAATCATTCTCCTAATATGTATTGTGCGGGGTTGAGCGCACAGGGCGCATACCGTATGCTCTTATTATAGCATAAACGGTAAAGACTTGCAATACTTTTTTTGAAAAAAACAAAAAATATATTTATGAGATGAAAGATAAATTTTTTGCAGAAGGATATCCGCAACATTGACAAAAAAAGGTTTTTGTGGTATACTTTCATCGATTGCTTTGTTTTTGTGAAATTTGCCGACGCGAAGGCGGTTCGGTAAAGGAATCCATTTTGAAGGAGAATAGACAAATGAGAATGCGGAGAAAGAAAAACGGAGAGGCACGTTTGCAGGCGCATGCACATCTTCTGTGCCCGTTGCCCGCAGAGCCGATTGCAGATTATGCGGAGATATTCGGAAGAAGCGCGCCTCTTTACCTCGAGATCGGATGCGGAAAAGGTGCCTTTGCCTGCGGTATGGCGGCCGCTAATCCCGATTGCTCTTTTCTTGCCATGGAACGCGTTCATGACGTTGTGGTCGCTGCTGTTGAGAAAGCGGACGCTTGTGCCGAAACACGCCCCGATAACCTTCGATTCATGATTGCCGATGCCAAAAATCTTGAAGCTTGCTTTTTACCGGGAAGCGTTGAGCGACTGTATTTGAATTTCAGCGATCCTTGGCCCAAAAAAGGGTATTATAAACGTCGCCTGACCTATCGCGGCTTTTTGCGGGTGTATTTTCGCTTGCTTTGCGAGGGCGGAGCTATCTTCTTTAAAACCGACAATCGCGGACTTTTTGATTTTACGCTTGAAGAGCTTTCCGCACTTGGATGTGATCTTGATTACGTAACCTACGATTTACATAACTCTCCTTTGGCGGTCGGTAACGTTATGACCGAATATGAAAAAAATTTTTCTGAAAAAGGTGTGCCGATATGTGCACTAAAGGTGACAAAACCGAAGGACTTTGCTTTTGAAGAGAAAACCGAAGAAGGCGATGCGCAGTGATCGGTTCGTGCCGATGATCATTGCGAAAGCAACGCGTGAATCAGGACCGGGCTTTCCAAAAGCGTAATGCCACCGAGCAAGAGAAAAACATCGGGGCGAAACCCAAAAAGATCGCGCGAAAGAGAGACGTCGTTTTGGAGCGGCGCATGCAAACAGATGTCATAATGGTGTGCGATATACGGCACAAGAAACGGCGTAAAAGCGTCCCCTGCCAGAATCATGCGGGGGCGCTTTTCTTTTTGCGTTTCCAGCCGAATCAGCAAATGCCCCGATGGGCAGATCCCCATGGGATCGCCCTCGCGCAGTTTTCCGTAATGATAGAAGCCGTATTGGTAAGTGTCGTTTTGGGGCGAATAAATCATATAGTCGTTTTCGTCCAAAAAGATGGGAAGCGTGAGTGAAAGCTGCTCAAATGCACCGTCTTCATGACCGCCATATTCATAATAAACCGTCTCGTATCGCAACGGCTTTGCGACACGCAGAGAAAGGGAAGCGGCGCATTGCCTGTAAACCTCTTCCGCTTCAAGATATGAAAGCGGATGCTTTTGCGGATAGGGGGCGAGGCAATCGTAAAGCGATAAAAATGCGCGGACGCCTTCAGAATCGTATAAACACGGATCATTGGCGAAAAAGGCAGTCTTTAGACAAGGGCTTTTCGAAGAATTCAGATCAAAACATTGAGAAAGAAGCCGAACGGTTCTTTCCGCTTTTTTGTGTTTAAAGGGCATTTTTTTCACCTTTCGCGCATAGAAAAATTGTGAGCGGAGAAAATGATTAACGAATTTTATACGATCATTATGATGAAAAAAACAAAAAAATATACCGAAAGGACTCCGCACATGATACACGCCATCAAAGAAGCCTTTTCCTCGAACGGCTTTTTTCTTGATAAAAGACTCATGATTCATCTGTCACTGCAAAAGGGGCGCGAGAAGGTTAAAAAGCTTGGAAGCTTTGACCTGAACGTGGAAGGCTGCAGTCATATTGCGCGAAAAGCGGCAATACTCCTCCTATTGTCCGGCGTTTGCTTTGGTGCAGTAGCTTTAAAAAGAAAATAAAATATTTTGAAAAAGCACTTGACATTTTCATAAAAATGATGTAATATAGTATTAAAAACTATATCAAATGATTTTTCGGAATATCGGAAAGAAGGAGACGTATGATGACGGCGAAACAAACGAAAAAAGCATTTTCTTATCCAACGGTGGGAAAAGAAATTGCCAATGCCATTACGCATGGCATCGGCGGTGGACTGGCGGTTGCGGGGACTGTACTGTTGATCGTCAAATCGGTTGCTTACGGCGCGAAGGGTGTGGTCGGCGCATGCCTTTACGGTGCGGCACTGATCATTTTATATACGGCCTCCTGCATTTATCACGCGCTTGCACCGAACGGAGCCAAGCACGTTTTCAGGATTCTTGACCATTGCTCTATTTTCGTTTTGATTTTCGGCACCTATATTCCCGCCGCATGGATGCTTTTCGGAGACGCTCTCGGTTGGAGCATTTTTGGGGTGATAGGCGGCGCGGCGGCTCTTGGCATTACCCTGAACGCGATTGATCTCGTGCGCTTTGACCGCATTTCGCAGATCCTTTATCTTGTGATGGGCTGGGCGATAGCCTTGACCTGTCCGATCGTTTACCGCGCAGTCGGACTTGACGGCATGCTTTTTTTGATCGGTGGCGGGGTTGCCTATACGGCAGGCGTTTTCTTCTTTCGCCGTGAACGCGGATTCGATCATGCGATCTGGCACTTCTTTGTGCTCGGCGGCAGCGTTTTGCACTATTTCTTTATTTATCTTTATTGCTATTCTTGATTGGATAAAAGAGTAAGAGACGGATGCGAAGGTGCGCATCCGTCTCTTACCTTTGGAGCTAAAGTATGGATAGTATGTTGTGAAAATCTGCCAGACGGGCAATATGGTGGTGAGCGGAAATCTCACTGTTCGGCTTGCCGTTCGGGCAAAAGAGAACCGTGGTGATCCCCGCTTGCAGACCGCCCTTGATATCTGAGCTTATACTGTCGCCGATCAGTACGGTTTCACTTTTTTGAAAATCGGGAATGCGCGCAAAGCAAGCATCGAAAAACGCAGGGCTCGGTTTTTCGGCACCGATTTCCTGTGAAATAAACACCGCATCGAAAAAGCTTTCGATTTTGGCACCTGCCAAACGGCTTTTTTGAATGTGCGCAAAGCCGTTTGTGACGATATAAAGGCGGTAGCGCCCCTTGAGTGAGGTCAGTAATTCGAGAGCACCGTCAATCAAAAAATGACTGCTTGCCAAATTGTTTTCATAGCAGGCAGAAACCTCTTTTGCATCAAAAGGAATGCCGAGCGCTTCGGAAAACAATGCAAAGCGGCGGACCTTGAGCGTTGCGCGGTCAAGCTCTCCCTTTTCAAGAAGCTTCCATTGCGAGTGGTTGATGTGGCTGTAAAGCGCGACGGTTTCGTCGTTATGATCAATGCCGTAAGAGAGGAGTGTCTTCTGAAGAGATCTTCTTTCGGCTTCCTTGAAATCAAAAAGCGTATCGTCAAGATCGAAAAGAATATTTTTGATCATGGGTATCTCCGTTTTTGCCGTGCTTGACGGCAGAAAAAATCATGATTGTCAATACAAAATTCGGGGGCCTTATGAAACATGCTCCCGAATTTTTGTTTTATGCTTTTTTGAACGGAAGGCGATTGGTAAGCCCTGCCTTCACATGGCGAAACGGTCTTGAAAAAGCACGCCGCTTTGCATAAAAGCGAAGGCGCGGTGCATCGATGGGCAAATATTCTTCTTCAAAATAAATACCGCAAACGCGTGCCAGAACGGCTTCGGTCGGAATGCCTTTTTCAAGATAATACTGATTGTCGCCGCACATAGTCAGGCCGTCGTCGGTTATTCTTATAAGACGGTGCAGAACGAATTGGCCGTTTTTTCGGCGGTAGAGAAGGATATCTCCGCGCGCGAATTGGTGCGGCGGCTCAATCAGCACCGAATCGACGTTTGGGCGAATGAGCGGTAACATGCTTGTTCCTCGCGGGAACAGGCGGAAGCGGCCGCCTAACGCAAAAACTTCCTCGATGAGCGGCCATAGCTCTTCAAGCGGCATGTTCTGCATGGCCCGCAGTTCGTCATTCTTCATCAATCAGCTCGTTTTGGCGCAGACTGTCAATAAAACGATCAACGTCTTTTTCAATCAGCGCGCGGTCTGCATCGTATTCCTTCAAAAGAGCGTTTGTGAGCGTTTCTCGGTCGAAAGACTCCTTGCATTGCTCAAAAAGAAACGCACCGGTTTCGTTCAGCTTGATCATTTGTTGGGAAGTGGCGGAAGAGGTCACACAAACGGCAAAAAAATGGTCGCCGATTTTTTTAATGACAAATTCATGTTTCAGTTTCATAGCTCGTTGACTCCTTTGATATCGTTGACATGGCGGTATAAGCAACCTTGGCGGCAGCTTCGTTTGGGGTGCAGGCAAGCAAAAAGACGGGTGCCTGACAAAGCAATCCATCAATGTGCTCCATCACCCTTGCCGCACCGTCCAAGGTGGGCGGCAGATAGGTCTGGGACAAAATATAGGGGGCACAGTCTTCTTTTGAAAGACGAGATATACTGTCTTGCTCGCCGCGCGTCAAGCGGCAGAGCGCACGCAAGGGCACGCGCACGTTTCGCTGCCAACGTTCTTTGCCGCACCAGGGCGAGCCGTAGGCGTAATAAGCACCGTCAATATAACGGACGAAGGGCTTGTCACCGTTGACAATGCGGCACCGTTCGCCCAGAAGGCGGCGCCACAGCACGATGTGCGTGCTTTTGCCTGTGCCGCTCGGGGCAAAGAAGGCATAGCCGCACCCGTCAACCTCAATCACGGCTGCATGAAGCAAGAAAACGTTATAGATGTAGGCTTTACGGCAAAATGCGCGACACAATGCCAAAAATTCAAGATAATAGCGCGGCTCACGTCCGCTGACGGCTTCTGCGTCGATCTGGCTGTCGGTTAGGGAAAGCGTGATCTTGGGTGTCGCAGTATCAATGAGGTAATCGGAAAAGTAAGCGGCAGTTTGCGATTCTTGCGCATGAATCTCGACTTCCAGGTCTGCAAGCTTACAGAAAAAAACGGTCATATGCGCACCGTCCTTTCAAAATGCGATAGCCCCCGTTCGTTATCAAGCAATAACGAAAGAGGGCTATTCGTCGTTACGAAAACGAAATCAACAATTATTAGTTGTTCTTACCGCCTGCGGGATCGGTCCAACCTTCGTTACCATCAGTAGGAGCTTCGGTAGGAGCATCGGTGGGAGTATCGGTAGGAGCATTCGTGGGAGCTTCGGTCGAAGGAGCTTCAGTCGAAGGAGCTTCAGTCGAGGGAGCTTCGGTAGAAGGAGCTTCAGTCGAGGGAGCTTCGGTCGAAGGAGCTTCGGTCGAAGGAGCTTCAGTCGAAGGAGCTTCAGTCGAGGGAGCTTCAGTCGAAGGAGCTTCAGTCGAAGGAGCTTCAGTCGAAGGAGCTTCAGTCGAAGGAGCTTCGGTCGAAGAAGTTTCGGTCTCAGAGGGATCTACGGTTGCGGAAGGAGTGTCGCTTCCTGAGGGCGCCTCGGTCTTCTTCTCAGCATTGCCGCATGCAACGAGCACGCAGAGAAGAGAGAGGCAAAGCATGAGAACTAATAATTTTTTCATAAGAGAAATATACCTCACTTGCTTTGTTTTTTATATGTTGTAAAAATTATAACACATTTTTAAAAAACTGTCAAGAGTTTTGGAAGAATTATTTTAGTACTATTTTTCTGTTTCGCTTTTTTTCTCTCTTTTTCGCCAAAATGCGGATAAAATCAGGAGAAAGGCGGTCAAGGTCAAAACGAGTGGGAAGAGGGTGCCCATCAAAAAACCGCTGCGAAATCCTGCGTCCGTGCTCGCCAATCTGTCAAAGAAGGGAAAAAGGCGGCCTCCTTTTTCGACGTAACCCGAGACGATGCCCGTCAAGGCGGGCCCAGCGCTTGCACCGATATCACCGGCCATGGCAAAAAGCGCAAACATGACGGTTCCGCCCGTTTTTATGCGCGCGGCGCCTAAGCTGTAGGTGCCCGGCCAGAGCAGTGCAGAGGCGAGCCCGGCGATGAAGCACCCCACAAGCGAAAGAATGGGTGAGGGGGCGAGTGCGGTCAGAAGATACGCAAAGACGCCCAAGGCGCCGGAAAGAGCGAGCGCACATTCGATTTTGATGCGTTCGCTGAAAAGGCCGTACAGAACGCGGCCAATACCCATCATGGCAGCAAACGCGCAAGGACCGAGGAGATCTCCTACGGTTTTACTGACGCCTAATCCCTTTTCGGCAAACATGGACGACCATTGTGCGACCGAAAGCTCGGTCGCACCTGCGCAGAGCATCAGAATAATGCAGGCAAAGAAGAAGGGGGAGAGCAATTTGCGACGGTGCTTTTCCGGCGCTTTTCCTTGCGTGGACAAGCTTTCCTCTTCGGGCAATTTGCAAAGCGGGACGCGGGCAAAAAGAAAAAGATTCAAGAGCGGAACCAAGGCCCACGTGAGCACGAGAATGCGCCATCTCTGAATGCCGACGGTGGTGAAAAAAAGCAGAGAAAGTAAGACAACCGCCATTTGTCCCCAGCAGTAAAAGGAATGAAGAATGGCCATTTGCGAGGCCTTCTTCTTCGACGGCAGGGCCTCAACGATCGGGGAAATGACAACCTCAAGCAGTCCGCCGCCGATGGCTGTGCATGCGGTGGCGATCAGAATGCCGATGAAGGGATCGATGCAATAAGGAAGAAACGACAGAAGAACAAATCCGCTGCACGCCAAAAGATGAGCCAGAAGAACGCTTTTTCGGTAGCCGATGCGGTCAACGAAAAGTGTGGCAGAAAAATCAACGGCGATCTGTATGCAGAAATTCAGCGCAATGAGTGCGGCCAACTTTTCCGTGGATACCGAAAAATCACGGTTGAAGGTTACGAAAAGCAGCGGTGTTAAATTATTGACCACCGCCTGAACGACGTATCCAATATAAGACGCGATGCGCGTAGACGTATATGACATGGTATAGCCTTCCTTAACGGTTGCGGTTTCAAAATGAAAAAGTCATGCTTGCCAAACGGCAAACATGACTTTTTGGTGCCGGTGATCGGGGTCGAACCGATACGGTATCGCTACCACTGGATTTTGAGTCCAGCACGTCTGCCAATTCCATCACACCGGCAAAATGACGCTCAAGCATCACAACGTTAATTATTATAGCACATGATTTTCGAAAAATCAAGTGCTGTTTGCAAAAAAAATCAAAAATAGTAAAAAAATATTTTCACGAGAACCGACCGCGTGAAAAAATCATGACGGATGCTGTTTTTTTTCAAAAAAACCGTTGCCAAATAACAAAAAGTATAGTATAATTAATTTGATTATATAAAGCATGGGCAATACCGACGGTCGACCGTTCGGTCACCGAGAGAAAATGCTTGCAGGCAGATTTTGGGCTTGATGCTTGGCCGCTTCCGCCGTCAAGCACAGGAGATGCTTTGCTATGCAAAAGCATCTGCAACTTACACAGAAAGGAAGCTTTCGCTTGGGCGGAGGCGATGGTTAAAAGCTATGGAAGAACAGAAAAAAGGCGGTATTTCGGTAGAGACCGAACACATTTTTCCCGTCATAAAAAAATGGCTTTATTCGGAAAAGGAAATCTTTTTAAGAGAGCTCGTTTCAAATGCTTGCGATGCGGTGACCAAGCTGAAAAGACTGGCATCGCTCGGTCAGTATGAAGAAGACGGTCTTCCTTATAAGGTGACCGTATCCTTCAATAAGACCGAAAAAACGCTGACCGTATCCGATAACGGTATCGGTATGACCGCCGAAGAGATCGAACGTTATCTTTGCCGTATGGCCATCTCGGGTGCGCTTGAATTCATTCAACGCTACGAGGGCGAGAATACGGAAGGCAGCGGTCAGGGGATCATCGGCCATTTTGGCCTTGGCTTTTATTCTGCCTTCATGGTTGCCGATACCGTTGAGGTTTTGACCACCTCTTATACGGGCGGTACGACACGCTGGATCTGCGAAGACAGCGGCAGCTATGAAATGAAAAACGAAGACGGCGGTCGCCCGCGCGGTTCTTCCGTGATCTTGCATATCAATTCGGAAGGCGAGGAATACCTTTCCGAGGCCAAGCTGAGGGGCGTGCTTGACCGCTACTGTGCGTTCATGCCGATTGAAATTTATCTTGAAGACGAAGAGAAGGAGGACGAGGGCAAAGAAGAAAAGGCCGCCGCGCCCATCAACGATACGAACCCGCTTTGGCTGCGCCGCCCCTCGGAATGTAAGGACGAGGAATACAACGAGTTTTACCGCAAGGTATTCAACGATTACCGCGAGCCTCTTTTTCATTTGCACATCAATGCCGATTATCCTTTGAACTTCAAGGGCATTCTCTATTTTCCGAAGATCCGCGAGCAGTACGAGAGCATGGAAGGGAAGGTCAAGCTCTATTACAATCAGGTTTTTGTAGCCGATAATATCAAAGAGGTCATTCCCGAATACCTTCTGCTTCTGCGCGGTGTGCTTGACTGCCCCGAGCTGCCCCTGAACGTTTCGCGCAGTTATTTGCAGAACAATACCTACGTCACGCGTGTTTCCGCACACATTGTCAAAAAGGTAGCGGATAAGCTGAACTCCATGGTGGCAAACGAGCGCGAGCAGTATGAAAAGATCTGGAACGACCTTCGCACGTTTGTTGAATACGGCTGTATCTGCGACCGCAAGTTCTATGACCGCGTGATCGGTGCGGTGCTGCTCCCCTTGACCGACGGCACGACGGTGACGCTTGACGAGTATCTTGAAAGTGCCAAGGAAACGCATGAGGGCGTGGTGTATTATGCCACCGATGCCGATCTGCAATCGCAATATATTTCGATGTATGAAAATGAGGGGCGCAAGGTTGTGATGCTGCCCTCCATGCTAGACGTTCGCTTTGCCGAAAGTGTGGAGCAGAACCGTGAAAAAACACGCTTTGTCCGCGTGGATGCTGAAATCGACGCATTGAAGGGCGAGGGCGAGGGCGAAGCCGACGAGGCGTTGACTGCTCTTTTTGCTTCCTTTGCAGACGAAGGAAAGCTCAAGGTGGAGATCCATCGCCTGAAAAACGAAAGCGTACCTGCGATCCTGAACGTCTCCGAAGAATCGCGCCGTATGCAGGAAATGATGAAAATGTACGCGCCCGATGCGCCCGTCATGCCTGCCGACGAAACGCTGATCCTCAATGATGCCTGCCCGCTGATCAAGCGTTTGGCAGCGGGCGATTTCGGCGATAAGAACGAACGCATTGCCCGCCAGGTCTACCGTCTGGCACAGATTTCGGCACGCACGCTGACCGCTGAAGAAATGAAAACCTTCCTTGCGGACAGCTACGCGTTGCTCACCGAATATTGATGGACGGCCTTTACGTACAAAACCTTGAAAAGCAGAAGCGCATGGGCGAGCTTGCCAAAGAGCACAGGCTCGTGCGCATTAGCTATGCTCTTGACGAGGCGGCGTATGCTCTTTCCGAGCAGATTGCTTTGACGGGCGGAAAAAATCTCTTCCCGCCGTCCTCCGCGTTTGATTTTCTGCTGACCGATTTTACCTTTGAAGAGCGATCGTTTTTTATCTGCCGTCTTTTGAAGCATTTGCAGAAGCGTGAAAAGGATCTGACCGCCGCCGACTTGCTTTTTCCCGAGGAACGCGCCTCGCAGGGCGAGCATATCGTTTACGTGCGCAATTATTATACAGAGCGTGCGTATGAGATCTTCGCCTCCTCGCTTGCCGCACCGACGGTTTCGTACGCCTCGGATTTCACCGATGCGTGTGCGGAGGTAGGAGAAGGACTGGCCGATCTTTGCATTCTTCCTTTTCGTGACGAAGCGTGGGGCTCTTTTCATTCTTTTTCGAAAATGCCCGAGCATTACGGTCTTTGCGTGCGCGCGGTGTGCACGGTTGCGCGTGCGGAGGGGGAGACCATGCGTCTTTCGCTTTGCGGAAGAGGCTGCCTCGTCCCGAACGGCGCGAAGAAGGTAGCTGTTGAAATGCTTTTTCCGTCGGACGACGGCGAGGATTTCGAAAGCATTCGGCGTCTTTTGCGCTATCTTGACGGTCAAACGCTTTTTGCGGAGGCCTTGCCCGATCGTTATACGGCGAAAACCTCATGGCACGTGACCTACGTGCTTGCGCACGCCGATCTTGCGGCACTCTTGCTCGGCAAACGGATTTTCGCACCCAAGTCCGAGCTGCTCGGTATCTATGCCGCCCCAACGCTTTCGGAAAATGAAGCGTAAAGGGCATGATCTCATTGAAAAACACATAAAAATTATAAAAGGAAAGTAAAGAGAGAGGCTATGGAAAAAACATTTTCTTACAGAACGCGCGGAACCTGTTCGCGCAGCATTGACGTCACACTGGAGGACGGTATCATCAAAAACGTTCGCTTTTTGGGCGGATGTATGGGCAATACGCAAGGCGTTGCGGCACTTGTGCGGGGCATGAAGGCCGAGGAGGCCATTGACCGCTTGCGCGGTATCGATTGCGGCGGCCGAGGCACCTCCTGCCCCGATCAGCTCGCGCGCGCGATTGCCGAGTGCCTTGCCGAAAACGCTTGAAAATGTCGCTTTGATTTTCCCACATCTCAAATATTTTAATAAGAAAGGTATACGTAAACAATGAAGAAAAAAGATTCTTTGAAAGAGTATCGCATGTGGCTTGATTCTGCCCTTTTAACCGAAGAAGAAAAGGCAGAGCTTCGTGAAATGGCGGACAATGCCGAAAAAATCGAGCTTTGCTTCGGTGCGGAGCTTGAGTTTGGAACCGCGGGCTTGCGTTCTTCAATGGGCATGGGCATTAACCGTATCAATCGTTTCACCGTCGCTCGCACAACGCAAGCGATCGCCGAGCTTGTCAAGGCGGCAAACGGCTGCGCGCGCGGTGTGGCCATTGCGTGCGATAGCCGTAACGGCTCGCGTGAATTTGCGCGTACCGCCGCTTGCGTTCTGGCAGCAAACGGTATCCGCACTTATCTTTTTGACGATATTCGTCCCACCCCCGAGCTTTCGTTTGCTATTCGCCATTACGGCTGTATGGCGGGCATCAACATCACCGCTTCTCACAATCCCAAGGAATACAACGGCTATAAGGCCTATTGGGAGGACGGCGCGCAGATTTCGCCCGAGCAGGCAGAGATCGTTTCCGCGGCCGTTGATAAGATCGATGTGCTTGGCGGTGCCTTGTGCGCCGATTACGAGCAGGCCCTCAAAGACGGCTCAATCGTTCTTCTCGGTGAGGAAACCGACCGCATTTATCTTGATACGGTTCTGACAACGCAGATCGACCGCTCGGTGATCGCCGGCGTTGCAGATGAACTGAAGATCGTCTATTCGCCCCTGCACGGCACAGGCTATCGTCTTGTGCCCGAAATTCTTCGCCGCGCGGGGCTGAAGCATCTTTATACGGTTGATGCACAGATGACGCCCGACGGCAATTTTCCCACCGTCAAAAAGCCCAACCCCGAGTACAGTGACGTTTTTGCGCTCGGCATTGAGATTGCCTTGAACGTGGGAAGTGATCTGATCATTGCCACCGACCCCGATGCCGACCGTGTTGGCGTGATGTGCCGTACGGCGGGCGGTGAATTTACCACCATTACGGGTAATCAGATGGGTGCCTTGATGATGGATTACGTGATCCGCGCGAGAAAAGCGAACGGCACCTTACCGGACGGTGCATTTGCCGTTAAATCCATCGTGTCTACCGATATGGCTTATGCCATTGCCGAGAAAAACGGTGTGAAGCTCCATGACGTTCTGACAGGCTTTAAATTTATCGGGGAGGTTGTCAAAAGCTACGAGGCGCAAGGAAAAGCCGACCGCTTCCTCTTTGGCTTTGAAGAAAGCTACGGCTATCTTTTCGGTAGCTACGCGCGCGATAAGGACGCCGTTGGCGCAACTTTGATGATCGTGGAAATGACGGCTTATTACCGCACGCTCGGTATGACGCTTGCCGATGCACTTGCCGATCTTTACCGCCGTTACGGCGTTTATCGCGAATATATGCTTGATATATATATGGAAGGGCTTGACGGCATCGAGCGCCGCCGCCGTCTGATGGAGGGCTTGCGTAAAAATCCGCCTGCCGCATTTGCTTCCGTGGCAATCGCAAAAATCGGTGATTACCAAACGGGCAAGATTCTGGCGACCGCTGACGGAAAAACCGAGGAAACGGGCATGCCCGCAAGCGACGTTCTGTATTATACGCTTGCAAACGGCGATAAGATCATCGTGCGTCCTTCGGGCACGGAGCCGAAGGTTAAAGTCTATTTTTTGGCGCACGGTGATGACGAGCAAGCACTCGGCGAAAAGCTTAAGCTCTATATTGACGACGTGCAGCACAAGGTGGATACGCTAATTTCGTAAAAGATATTTTTTACTGATTTCGGAGGCCGCGTTTGAAAGCGGCCTCGACTTCGCAGAAAAGAAAGGATAAGATCAAAGCTGTGACAGAAAGACAAAAGCATATCCGCAATTTTTCGATCATTGCGCACATTGACCACGGCAAGTCCACGCTTGCCGACCGTATTCTTGAAAAGACGCAGGCGGTTGACGTGCGTGATATGGAATCGCAGTTGCTTGACAATATGGATCTTGAGCGTGAGCGCGGCATCACCATCAAAGCGCGTGCGGTCGCTCTCGATCACCGCGCCCCGAACGGTGAGCTTTACCGCTTCAATCTGATCGATACCCCCGGTCATGTTGACTTCGGCTACGAGGTTTCCCGTTCGCTCAACGCCTGTGAGGGAGCTTTGCTTGTGGTTGACGCTACGCAGGGTGTGGAGGCGCAAACGCTGGCGAACGCTTATCTTGCCATTGATAACGATCTGGAGATCGTGCCCGTCATCAATAAGATCGATCTTCCGTCTGCCGACGTTGACCGCGTGAGAGGGGAGATCGAGGATATCATCGGCATTCCCGCCGAGGACTGTCCTGCCGTTTCGGCAAAGGCGGGCATCAATATTGAGGACGTTTTAAATAAAATCATTACCGATATTCCCGCGCCCTCGGGTGATGTGAACGCAAAATTGAAATGTCTGATCTTTGATTCGCATTATGACAGCTATCTCGGTGTCGTGGTTTATATCCGCGTGATGGACGGCACGCTCCGTGCGGGTGACCGCATCCGTCTGATGAGCACAGGTGCGGAATTTGACGTGGTGGAGGTCGGCACGATGAGTGCGTTCGGTCTCCGTCCGTGCAGCATGCTTGAAGCAGGCGACGTCGGCTATCTGACCGCCAGCATCAAATACGTCGGCGATACGCGTGTCGGCGATACCGTGACCAAAGCCACCGATCCCGCAGATGCGGCTTTGCCCGGATTCCGTGAGGCCCGCCCGATGGTGTATGCAGGAATTTATCCTGCTGACGGCGCGCGCTACGGTGACCTGCGCGATGCACTTGAAAAATTGCAGCTGAACGATGCCGCGCTTCTTTTTGAGCCTGAAACCTCGATTGCACTCGGCTTCGGCTTCCGTTGCGGCTTCCTCGGCCTTTTGCATATGGAGATTATTGAAGAGCGCTTGGAGCGTGAATTCAATCTTGATCTGATCACCACAGCCCCCAGCGTTATTTACCGCATCCGCCGCCGCGACGGCGAGGTGATCATGATCGATAACCCGTCGAACTATCCGCCGCCGGACGAAATTGACGTGGCGGAGGAGCCTGTAGTGAGTGCATCGATCATTACGCCTGCCGAATATATCGGCGGTATCATGGATCTTTGCCAGGAGCGACGCGGTGTTTTCAACGGCATGAAATATATTGATACAGAGCGTGCGGAATTGCAGTATGATTTGCCTCTGAATGAAATTGTCTATGACTTTTTCGATGCGCTCAAGAGCCGCAGCAAGGGCTATGCTTCGCTTGACTATGAATTTGCCGAATACCGTGCAAGTAAGCTCGTCAAGCTTGATTTCCTTCTGAACGGTGAGACCGTGGACGCGCTTTCCTTCATCGTGCACGAGGAAAAATCCTATGCGCGTGCACGCAAGATCGCCGAAAAGCTCAAGGAAAATATCCCGCGTCAGCTCTTTGAGGTGCCGATCCAGGCCGCGATCGGCTCAAAGATCATCGCGCGCGAAACCGTCAAGGCCATGCGCAAGGACGTTCTTGCCAAGTGCTACGGCGGTGATATTACCCGTAAGAAAAAGCTTCTTGAAAAACAGAAGGAGGGTAAGAAGAAAATGCGCCGTCTCGGCAGTGTGGAAATCTCGCCCGAGGCATTCATGGCCGTGCTCAAGCTTGACGATGAATAAGACGGTCGGCATTTACGTGCATATTCCGTTTTGCCTGCGGAAATGCTTTTACTGTGACTTTTGCTCGACGGCAGCAGATGCGCAAACGCAAACGGCGTATGTCGATGCGCTTTGCCAAGAGATCGACGAAGCTGCGCCTTGCGCGCGCTTGGTAGATACGCTGTTTATCGGGGGCGGCACACCCTCGATTTTGCCCCCTCGTGCCATCGAATCGGTGCTGAACGCGCTTTCGCGCAAGTATTCGTTTGCAGAGGGGTGCGAGGTCACGATCGAGGCGAATCCCGCCACGGTGACCGAAGAGAAGGCGGCTGCCTATCGCACCCTCGGCATCACGCGTGTGAGTATCGGCGCACAGTCTCTATGTGACCGTGAGCTTTCTGCACTCGGTCGGTTGCATACGGCAAGGGACGTTTACGAGTGCGTGGAAATTTTTCGACGGACAGGGCATCATAATCTGAATCTTGACCTGATGTACGGCATTCCGTTCCAGACGCTTGCCTCCTTTCGTCAAACGCTTGCTGCGGTCGAAGCGCTCGCACCCGAGCATTTTTCGGCATACGCCTTGATCCTTGAAGAGGGAACGGCGCTGTTTGCGCAAAGGGACAAGCTGCTCTTTCCCCGCGCGGATGAGGAGCGTGCCATGTACGATGAGGCCTGCTCCTTTGCGGCCCGCACAGGATATCGCCACTATGAGATCAGCAATTATGCAAAAGCGGGCTTTGAGAGTCGCCACAATCTGCGATATTGGAAAAAGGAGGATTATCTCGCCTTCGGACTTGCCGCGCACGCAACCTTTGATTCCGTGCGTTACGCGCATACCGAGAAGCTGTCGGAGTATCTGGCAGGTGCACGCGCACCCCGTGCTTGTGAATTCTTGAGCGAGCAGGAGGAGGATTGCGAACGAGTCATGCTCGGCTTGCGGACAGCGGACGGTATTCCCGAAGCACTTCTTTTGAAGGTAGCGGGTGAAGAGAAGAGTTCTTTTCTTGCGCGCTGCGAAAAAGAAGGGTATTTTTCGAAAAAAGAGGGAAGACTGTTTTTGACAGAGGACGGAATGTACGTGTCAAACGCCATTCTCTGTGAACTGTTGCCTTCCTCTTTTTCTTGAAATAATCTCATAAAGCACTTGACTTTGACCGTAAAAATTGATACAATAGATATAAGGAATAAAGCAATTGAAGCTTTCTGTTTTGAGAAGGAGATAAACATGGCAGAAATTCTTGAAAAAAAACGATAAAGAAGAGATTCTGGAAGAAGAGGAGAGCATCGTCGTTACCTTGACAGACCTTGAGGACGGCAGTGAAAAGGAATTCGAGCTGATCGGCGAAGGTGAGTTGAACGGTGTTCGCTATTTTGCTCTCGCACCTCTTGAAAACGAGGACGGCGAATATTACATTTTCCGCGGTACCGAAGAGGAAAACGGCGATATGACCTTCGAAACCATCGAGGACGATAAAGAATTCGAAGAAGTCGAGGATTATTTCAACGATCTTTTGTTCAGCGATTTCGATTACGATCAGCAATAAGAGCAATCAAAACGGCCGAAGAGAATCGAATGAACCATATTTTTATGGAAGAGATTCCTGCGGTGTGCGTGATCTTACAGAATGTGAACCGACAACATGACCATAGGAGTCCGGCCTTCTGCCGCGGGGATGCAGACCTCCCTTACGGGGCCGACTTTGTGCCGCTCCGTGTAGGACGCTGGGAGCACAAAACGGCGGAGAGGACACCAACCTGCACAAGCAGGGTTATCATTTCGTAGGACACGGCATTGCGGGTTTTCATGATATGCGGACGGCACGATCGCATGACCGTCCGCTATCTTCGCTTAAAAAATAAGGTGAAAACGTGATTCTGTGCACGGCCGAAAAACGTCTGAAACCTTTGGTAAAAGAAAAAGTTTTGAGAAGATTTGTCACAAACCCTGTTTTTTGTATTGACAAATGGTGCTTGTTTGTGATAAAATACATTGGTAGACTATTTTGTTTTACACGTAACAGTGATTTTTGGAGGTCTTATGAAACACAGTAAATTGATGCTGGCTCTCATCAGCTTGTTGCTTGCGGCGCTTCTTTTTGCCTGCGAGAACGGTGATGATCCAACCGAAGAAATCCAATTGCCGTCTCAGTCGGACGAAACACAGGCTCCGACGGGAACGAGCCCCGAAACACCGTTGCCCGAAGCAACTGCGGGTACACTTTCCTATACGTTGCTTGACAACGGTACATATGAAGTGTCCATGCAGGGAATTTCTAAAGAAACAAAGATTGAGATTCCCGGTACCTACGAGGGCAAAAAGGTAACTGCCGTTGCCGCTAACGCATTTTATATGCAGACCAACCTGAAGTCGATCGTTTTGCCCGACGGCGTGACGAAAATCGGCGATCAGGCCTTTCTCGGTTGCTCGGCTCTGACTGAAATCAAGCTGCCCGATTCGGTGAAGGAGATCGGTTGGAATGCGTTCTTTAGCTGTAAGAATCTGGCATCTGTGACCTTTGGCGGTACGCTCACCGCAATGGGTGCACATGTTTTTGACGATACGGCATATCTTGCTGCGCAAAAAGATACCAATTTGTTGTTCGGCGGTTGCCTTTACGCAGCTCCGAAGATCGAAAACGGTGTTTGCAAGTTGCCTGCGAGTGTGACTTGTATTGCCGACGGCCTTTTTGAAAATTGCGCAGAGCTGAAGGAGGTTGAGTTGCCCGCCAATGTCAAGGCAATTGGCAACTATGCGTTCTCAAACTGCGTGGCTCTTGAAAAGATCACGTTCAAGGGTCATATCGAATCGATTGGCGAGCGTGCTTTCAGCGGATGTGCAAATCTGAAGAGCATTTCCTTGGAAAATTCATCTGTTTCCTCGATCGGCGAGGCTGCCTTTTACGGTTGCGCTTCTCTTCAAAGCATCAAATTGCCCGCAAAGACCGTGGAGATCGGTAAGTGGGCATTCTATAGCTGCACTGCTTTGACTGATTTTTCCACTGTTGAGGGAAGCCAGCTGAAAACTGTCGGTGATACTGCGTTTGCAGGTTGTGTTATGCTGAAAAACGTTGCATTGCCCGCTTCGGTAGAAGCCATCGGCTATGCAGCCTTCCGCGATTGCAAAGCACTCGTAACGATAACGATTCCCGCAAGCGTTACGGTCATCGGTGAAGAAACCTTCTCGGAGTGTGTTTCTCTTAAAACTGTTGCTTTCCACCAAGACTCTACGATCAGCTCGATTGGCGAAAGAGCCTTCTATAACTGCGTGTCCTTGCTTTCTTTAAAGCTTCCCGAGACTTTGACCTCAATCGGTAACGGCGCGTTCAGAAATTGTACGGCGCTTGAATCGATTGAAATTCCTTTTGTCGGCGGCAATAAGTATCCTTCCGAAAATGCCGATGCAAGCCGCCTGTTTGGTTACATTTTCGGTTATTCCACCACGCCTGATGCTTCCGCTGTTGCACAGAGCTATTCGCAGAACGGAACCGTCTATACCTATATTCCCGCCTCCTTGAAGAGTGTGAAGCTGATTGCGGATAGTGATCTTTATTACGGCGCATTCTCGAACTGCTCCATGCTTGAGCAAATTGATTTGAATGGCAAGGCTCTTTCGATTGCCGAATACGCATTTGCCAACTGCTCTTCCTTGACCGGAATTCAGCTTCCCGAAAATCTTAATAAGATTCCCGATGCTTTGTTCCGCGGCTGTACGAGCATTGAAACAATCGATCTTTCAAAGCTCGCGTTCCTTTCGGTAATTTCTGCTGATGCTTTCAACGGCTGCTCGGCATTGACGACGATCAAGATTCCCGACTCCGTCAATGAAATCGGTGTTTACGCATTCAACGGCTGTACGGCCTTGAAGAGCATTGATTTGCCCGATAACTTGACGGTCATTTCCAACCACATGCTGGCATCCTGCACGTCGCTTGAATCCTTGACCTTGCCGTCATATCTGGAAACCATTGATGTTGCAGCGTTCATGGGCTGTACCTCTTTGGCGGAAATTACCTTCGTTGACCGCCTCGTCACTATCAACGAGCGCGCTTTCTCCGGTTGCTCGGCGCTGACCGAAGTGACTCTTACGCCCGGCTTGAATACCGTTGGCAATGCTGCTTTTGAAAATTGCACGGCATTGAAAACCGTTTATTACAACATCTCCTCGTCGCAGCTTTTCGGTCCTGACAGTTCTTCTACGACCGAATACAGTAGTCTTAAGGGCGAATTTGTTTTTGTCGGTTGCTCCGCACTTGAAACCGTTACGTTCGGTGAGAACGTGACGATGATTCCCGCTTATGCTTTTGCGGAATGTGGGAAGCTGACGAGTATTGAGCTCCCCGATAGCATCACCTCGATTGGCGTTTCCTGCTTCCGAGGCTGTAAGGGCTTGAGTTCCCTGAAGCTGTCCGCAAATCTTCCTATTGTGGCGCAGAATTCGTTCACCGACTGTTCT
This sequence comes from Clostridia bacterium, assembly GCA_017501005.1. Classification (GTDB taxonomy): domain Bacteria; phylum Bacillota; class Clostridia; order Oscillospirales; family CAG-272; genus UBA1740. The sequence goes on along the minus strand of JAFVXT010000109.1, from coordinate 2,027 downwards.
TCTCTTGAAACGATTGATATTCCCGCATCGGTCGGTACCATTGAAGGTAACGCATTCCAGAGGTGCTCAAAGCTTGTTTCTTTGAATTTCGCTCCCGATGCACAGCTCTCGGTTATCGGTGCGTATGCTTTCGACGGTTGCTCCAAGCTCGCCGAACTGAAGCTCCCTGAGTCGCTGACGCAGATCGGTTCCTGCTCTTTCCTTGATTGTAAAGAGTTGACCGAAATCGTTTTGCCCGATCTTGTGGTTCAGATTCCTGCGAGTGCTTTCCGTAACTGCACAAAGATCGAGTCTGTCAAGCTTTCTCCGTATACGACTTTCATCGGAAGCGGTGCATTCCAGAAGACACCGATCACGGTCATTGAGATTCCTCATACCGTACAAGAGATTCAGTCGAAAGCCTTCTACGATTGTGCTAATCTCTCCGAAGTGATTTTCCTTCGTGGAGAAAAAGAATTGCAGTTTGATGAAAACGGTAACGTCTTGTTTGACGAACAGACAGGAAAGCCTCTGACAAATGAGGTGAAGGATGCCGTTCCTCAAGTGACTAATATCGGTTCTGAGGCGTTTTCTAAAACCTCGCTCACCTCAATTGTGGTTCCCGCCAGCGTAAAAACGATGAGCGATAAAGTATTCAACGGCTGCTCGGTTTTGCATACTGTGATCTTCGAAAAGGATTCTGCTCTCACAGGCATGAACTCCAGCTTGTTTGGCGAATGCGCTGCATTGAAGACAGTTGTGATTCCCGGTAAAGTGACGCAGATCCGCAAAGCCTTTGTCGGTGTGAAGGCCAAGGATCTTACTGCGTATATCGTCAAAACGCCCGAAGAGATTCAGAAGATGATTGATGATAAAAAGCTTCTGAACGTCGATAACGAGGCTCTTCGTGATGTGATCAGCAACAACACCTGCTATTATTATTCCGAAACAAAGCCTACACAAGAAGGCAATTACTGGCATTATAACGAGGAAGGCATGCCCGAAAAGTGGTAATTCCTTTCCGTTGATTGCATGCGAGGCGAAGCGGCTTCGCAGCAAGAGGCTGCTGCGTAAAAAGTGGCAGCCTTTTGCTTTCTTCAAGCCTTTTGTCATATCATGGATTTTTTTGCACATAATTGAATTTGAATCATTCAACGTTTTGGAGGGTAAAAGATGGATTCTCAAGCTTTTTTTAAAATCTCATACGGCCTTTTTCTGATCAGTGCGCACGAAGAGGGAAGGGATAATGCGTGCATTGCCAATACGGTCATGCAATTAACAGATTCGCCGCGCAGGATCAGCGTAGTGCTGAACAAAAGCAATCTGACCTGTGATATGATTGCAAAAACCAAAAGGTTGGCGGTGTCTGTGCTTTCAAATGACGCGCCCTTTGCGCTCTTCCGTCATTTCGGCTTTCAAAGCGGTCGGGATACCGATAAATTTGACGGTTCCTTCGGTTGCCAAAGAGAAGCGAACGGCTTGATTTCTCTTAACGTCTATATAAATGCCGTTTTTTCGGCAAACGTGATCGACGTGATGGACGTGGGAACGCATATGCTGTTTGTGGCAGAAGAGGAAGACGCACGCACACTTTCGAATCTGCCGTCCTTAACTTATGCCGATTATTTTGCATACGTCAAGCCCAAGCCCGAAGCAAGTACAAAGCCCAAAGGGTACGTCTGCAAGATTTGCGGTTACGTTTACGAAGGCGAGACGTTGCCGCCCGATTTTGTATGCCCGCTTTGCAAGCATGGCGCAGAGGATTTTGAGCCGCTCCAATGAAATGCGATTTTTTGACGTTTAATTTGAAGGCAAAAATGGAAAAAACAACCATACACTGTGAAAATGTACCAAAAATTTAAGTTTTAACTCAAAATATTTTCATAAAAAACAGAAAAAACACGAAAGAGCACTTTACTTTTCATGAAATATATGTTATAATAGGTATGCTATTGGGCATGCGTTGGCACGCCACAAAAAATGAAAAGGAGATTTTCCCAAATGAAGAAAATTTTAGCTCTTCTTCTGGCTTTTGCGCTTCTCGCCTG